>DAOUEC010000196.1:0-36288 GCA_034430655.1 Anaerolineae bacterium | reverse complement strand
TCGTGCCTGGAGTGAACCGAACGCCTGATTTAGTCAGAAATCTAGGTCTGGCTGGCGAGATTTGCCCCGGACCGCAGGAAATATGCCCCTTGAAAGCCCAAAATGGGCCTTAAGTTGTGAGGCATGCCCTGACCCTCGAACAGTGGATTGGATTGGGCATGGGGATTGCCATTCTGCTCGCCGCCAACGCCCGGGAAGCCTACATGATTGTGACTTTATAGCTCACAGAAAGGAGAAGCAAGTATGAAGCTCGTCATCGAAGGTATCGGAAAACTGTACAACGGCAAGGTGTGGGGGCTACGCGACTTTGGCCTGGAACTCGGCCCAGGCGTGTTGGGCCTGCTGGGGCCAAACGGCGCGGGCAAGTCCACACTGATGACCATCCTTGCTACTATCACCAAGGCTACCGAGGGCCGAGTGACTTGGTGCCCGGCATCACCCGTTCCCACATCGTGACATGGCCTGAGTGGGCCGGGTGTTTGGTCCAGTGCGGCTTGATGTGCCAATCGGTGAAGATGAATAGGGGGGCGTCCCCTGGATACCAGGCCTGGCTGTAGGCATCGGCCAGCGCGTCGGCCAGGGAATATCCTACCCGCAAGCAGGTGAGTTCGCCCAGAAAGTGCTCCAGGGTGAGGTACTTGTAGGTGAAGCCATACAGCACTTCCAGCCCCTCCCCCTGGTAGTAGTACAGGTCGCGGGGACGGGTCAGATGCAGGACAGGCAGATAGATCAGGTGATCCAGTTTGTACCACAGGGTCTCAGGCTCGCTCGCCACATTCCAACAGGTTTTGAGTATCAGCGGGGCGTTTCAACGCTCCGCGTGGTGGCCTGGCCGCTGGCCCAGACGGTCACTCTCGGGTACAATAGAGCCAGGAGCAAGGGGATGATAACCTACGCCGGGCTTTTTCTCCTTTCGGCCGCCACGCTGACTTTTGAGGTCAATCTCACGCGCATCTTCTCCGTCGCGCAGTTCTACCACTTTGCCTTCATGATCGTCAGCCTGGCGTTGCTGGGCTTTGGTGCCAGCGGCACGTTCCTCACCATTTTCCCCCGCCTGAAGGAGCGCGACCCCACCCGCCCGTTGATCCTGTTGAGTTGGGGATTTGTCCTCGCGGCTATCGGTTCCTACGTGCTCACCCTCTATGTTCCCTTCGATTCCTTCCGCATCGCGCACGACTGGCGGCAGGGAGCCGTGCTGGCGCTGCACTACGTCGCGCTGGCGACCCCTTTCTTCTGCAGCGGCGCTGCTGTGGGTCTGCTGCTGGCGGCGCGGCCCGAAACGGCCAACCGCACCTACGCGGCCAACCTGACCGGCTCGGCCGCCGGCTGCCTTCTGGCCGTCGCTATACCGTCACTGGTAGGAGGCGAGGGCGCGGTGCTTCTCTCCGCTGCCCTGGGCATCCTGGCTGCTCTCATATTCCAGTATCCGGCACCCAGCATCCAGCATCCAGCATCACGTTTCACGTTTCACGTTTCACGCATCACACAAGCAGTCCTGACCCTCATCCTCATCTTGGCTGCGCTGCATCCTCCTACCTTCTTCGAAATCAGACTGTCTCCCTACAAAAGCCTCAGTTACGCTCTCCTCTACCCTGACGCGGAAGTGATCTTTCGGCGCTGGAACAGCTTTTCGCGGGTGGACGTCGTGCGTTCCGAGAGTATCCACAGCCTGCCTGGACGCGGGTTCCGCTGCCCCGGTCAGCCGCCGCCCCAACTGGGCCTCACAGTGGACGGCGACGACCTGAGTCCCATCAGCCACGTCCCACCAGGCTTCACGGCCCTGGAAGGGCAGGGTAACCCTGCCCTTACCGGCTGCCTGCTGACCGCGCTCCCGTACCGCCTCCGGCCCGGCGCTCGCGCGCTGGTGCTGGAGCCCCGTGGCGGCTTCGACGTATTGGTCGCGCTGGCGGAGAGGGCACGGGCGGTCACGGCGGTGGAGGCGAACCCGCTCATCGTCGAGGCGGTGCGGGCGCAGGGAGAGTGGGCCGGTGGTTTGTACGACGACCCCCGCGTGACGGTCGTGTTGGAGGAGGGGCGGGCCTACGCGCGGCGAACGCAGGAACGGTACGATGTGGTGATGCTCTCGCTGGTCACGCCGCAGCGCACGGTCACCTCTGGCGCGTACAGCCTGGCCGAGGACTACCGCTACACTGTGCAGGCCTTTGCCGATTACCTGACGCGGCTGGACGAGGGCGGCCTGCTGGTGGTGACGCGCTGGCTGCAGGTGCCCCCCTCCGAGGCGGTCCGGGCCTTCGCGCTGGCAGTGGAGGCGGTCGAGCAGGCCGGGGGTGACCCGGAGGCCAGCGTCGTCGCGCTGCGCAGTTACCAACAGATGCTCATCCTGATCCGGCGTGGTGCGTTCACGGGGGAGGAACTGGAGGCCGTCCGCGCCTTCGCCGCGCCGCGCGCTTTTGACCTCGTCTATCTCCCCGATGTGCGCCCTGACGAGGTGAACCGCTACAACGTGATGTCGGAGCCGGACTACTACCGCGCCTGCGTCGGGTTGCTGGAGGCGGAGGACAGGGATGTCTGGTATCAGGCTTATCCCTTCGACGTCGAGCCGCCCGGCGACGACCGGCCTTTCTTCGGCCACTTTTTCAAGTGGCGGCAGACCCCAGAGGTACTGGCGATGGCCGGGCACACCTGGCAGCCCTTCGGCGGGGCGGGTTACTTCGTGCTGCTGGCGCTGCTGGCGCTGGCGGTGGTCGCGGCCGGGGTGCTGATCCTGCTGCCGCTGGCGGTACGCGGGCGGGGAGGGGTGGGACACGGGGGGCCGTTAGGCGCGACACTGGTATACTTCGCGCTGCTGGGTTTAGGATACCTGTGTGTGGAGATACCGCTTCTGCAGCGGTTCATCCTTTTTCTCGGGCATCCGGCCTACGCGATGGCGACGGTGCTCTTTGCACTGCTCTTGTTTTCCGGGCTGGGGAGCCTGCTCTCGCGCCGCGTGCCGCTGCGGTTGGTGCTGATCCTGCTGCCATTGCTCGTCGCGGCCTATACTCTGGGGTTGCCGGCTCTCTTTGCGGCGACACTGGTGGCGCCACTGGGGGGCCGGCTGATCGTCGCGGTGGTGGCGTTGGCCCCGCCGGGGCTGTTGATGGGGATGCCCTTTCCGAAGGGGCTGGCACTGCTGGAGCGAAGGGCCCCGGCCCTCGTCACCTGGGCCTGGGGGGTCAATGGCGCGGCCTCGGTCGTGGCCTCGATTCTGGCTGCCTTGCTGGCGCTCTCTTTCGGCCTCTCCGCCGTCCTGACGGTGGGGGCGCTCTGCTACATCGGGGCGTGGGTCACGGTGGTGGCCATCCGTGTTCCTCGCTCTCCTTCATCCCCTCGCCGGTGAGCGGGACGAAGGCGACGCCTCCCATGTTGAAGGCCCGCAACTCACCGTCTGGTTCCTTCACGAACTTCCACAGCGTCTGGTAGCCACCCGGTGGCCCGATGGGGATCACCATCCGCCCTCCCTCGGCCAGTTGGTCCACCAGCGGCTGCGGGACGTGATCGGGGGCGGCGGTGACGATGACGGCGTCAAATGGGGCGTGTTCGGGCCAACCGTAGTAACCATCCCTCTGCATGCAGTGGGCGTTGGTGTAACCCAGGCTCTCCAGCCGCTGGCGGGCACTCTCGGCCAGTTTGGGTATGATCTCGATGGTGTAGACCTCGACGTTGGGGATCTTGGCAAGGATGGCGGCCTGATAGCCGGAGCCCGTGCCAATCTCTAGCACCTTGTCCCCTTCCTTCAACTCCAGCAACTCGGTCATCAGGGCGACGATATAGGGCTGGGAGATAGTCTGGCCGTAGCCAATGGGCAGTGGGAAGTCGCCGTAGGCGTAATCTCTCTCTTCTTCAGGCACAAAGAGGTGGCGGGGGACGGCGCGCATGGCGCGCAGTACCTCTTTATCGGTGACGCCGCGTCTCTCAATCGTCTCGATCACCATACGCTCCCTTCGTTGCATAAAAATCGGCTCTTCGGTGGGCAGGAGGACGAGCGGCGCGGACGTGGGAGTGGGAGTGGGGGATGGCGTCGCCGTCGTGGTTGGCGTGGGAGTACGAGTCGGCGTGCGAGTTGGCGTAACGGTCGGGGTCGGCGTGCGCGTCGGGGTGGGGGTGGCGGTCGGCGTCGCGGTGGCATAGCCCACGATGAGTAGCCATTCGCCAGCGTAGATAAGATTAGGGTCCTCAATCTCAGCGTAGCGGGGAACGGCAGTGCGGCGGGCGTGCGTGGCGGTGATGATCTCGGGATAGAGCCAGCCGGCGTCCAGGTAGCGCTCGGCGATGGCCCACAGCGTATCGCCCCGCTCGACGACGTAGGTCATCTCACCGCCCGGCTGAGGAGTGGGACCGGCGCCGAGGGTTGGGGCAGAGGCAGCAGCCAGCGCGGTGCAGAGGCAAGCAATCAGGCAGAAAAAAGCGATAGTCTTTGTTCTCATCGCGCCCTACCTCTACCTATCCCGCGACCTGCCCCATTGCAGCATCTTATCACCCTGAGTGCAATCGCAATGAACCTACATCGGCATCTTCAGTTGCACGGTCCCTGTCTCAATGTAAGCCTTGAGCCCCTCCAGCGCCGCCTGATAAATCTTGTGTACGCGACGGGTGAGGAACAGGAGACAGGCCAGTAGCGCCAGCGAGCCATAGAACTCGTGGCGACTGAGCACCTCCGTGCCACCAGCAGTGGCGTCGAAACGGAAACCCTGGATCGCTTCCATCCCTGCCACCTTTCCCTCCCAGGCCACGTAGGGTGCAGCGCTGATCTCAATAATGGTGACGACTCCTGTCATTCTGCCGAGAGGGAAGCCGAACCTCACAGTTGGGCGGAACTGCGCGCCCACGGTCCAGGGGATGCCAGCGATCCACTCTGCCCCAACCAGTGCTGGAAACCAATGGGGCCACTTACTCAAGTCGGCGAAACAGGTCCACAGCACCTCAGGCGAGGCGGCTATCTCGATGCAATCTTCCACCACGGCCCGTGGCTTGCGTTTCTTGGTCATGGGATGCTCCCCTGTGCATACACCAACTATGGCATTGTACTCCAAATATCACTGCTTGCCAAGTAACTACCCAGCGAATTCGCCTCAAACCGACAAGCCCTCCCCTCGTCGTTCGCCGAGGGTCTCCCGACCGAGGCGGAAGGCCCTTGGGCTCGGTCAGGAGACCTTCGCCTGGCGTGGCTAAGATTGGAAAATCTAGTTGCCTTGCCAAATGGCCTGTTGCGCTTGGTATACACCGGGTAGTCGAGTTCGTCTCTTTGTGGTACAATATTGCTCATCTGTGAGGCCAAGGAGGCTACTGTGCGCAAACTTGTGTTGTTACTGACTGTTCTGCTACTGGGGCTGGTTACCGGATGTAGCGAGGGATCGGCAGGTGCAACTCCATCACCATCACCATCGCCCACGCCCGTGCCGGAGACGGCCACCGCTACGCCGCTCGCGAGCGCAACCCCCTCCGGCCCGGCTACTTGTGTGGAGGCGCCGCTCGACTTTCCAGTCGAGTCCCGCATTCCGCCAGTGACGGAGGAGGACCACGTTCAGGGGCCCGCCGATGCCCCCATCACCTTCATTGAGTATGCTGACTTCCAGTGCCCGGCTTGCTCCGGGTTGGCCATCATGCGCGAATTTCTGGAGGAGATGTACGGTGATGAGATTCGTTTCGTCTACCGTCACCTCACGCTGATCAGCATCCACGACAAGGCCGTAATCACCGCCGAGGCTGCTGAGGCTGCCAGCGCTCAGGATAAATTCTGGGAGATGCACGACCTGCTCTACGAGCGCCAACAGGAGTGGCACGCACTCTCGGAAGACGAAATGAAAACTCGATTGGTCGAGTACGCCGAGGAATTGGGCCTCGATACTGATCGCTTCGCCCAGGAACTCGACGATCACATCTATCGAGAAAAAATTCTGGCCGCCTACGAGGCGTACAAGCAGTATGGCCAGATGGCAACTCCGACCTACGTGGTCAACAACATCTTTTATCCAACCCAGCAGTTCGGAGGGTTCGGCATGATCGAGGCCTTCATCGGTCTGCTCAGCCTGAGAGACCGCATGTACACCACGCCTCCGCTGCAGGTCATAGACCCGGACAAGGATTACATAGCCACCATCCGCACTGAGCGCGGCGACATCGTCGTTGAGTTATACGCTGACCAGGCTCCTGTCAACGTCAACAGTTTCGTCTTTCTGGCACGGGAGGGTTGGTACGACGGCGTGACTTTCCATCGCGTCGTTCCCGATTTTGTGGCCCAGGCCGGTGATCCCACCGGCAGTGGCGTGGGTTACCCCGGCTACCACTGCAGCGACGAGATCATTCCCACGCTCACCTACGACGGAGCGGGGGTGATGGGTATGGCCAGTGCTGGACCGGGCACTAACAGTATCGGCGCTCAGTTCTTCATCACCTACGATGCCCTCCCACAACTTGACGGTAATTATACCATCATCGGACGGGTCATTGAGGGGATGGATGTGGTCGAGAGCCTCACGCCTCGTGACCCCAGCCAGGGCCCTGGCCTGCCGCCCGGAGACACCATTGAGACGATTCTGATCAAGGAGCGATAGCCCAGGGCAGGAAGAAGGAAGCGAGGAAGCGGGAAGGATGCAGCGCCGCACGCTGTGGCTCGTTGCTGGCATCGCAGGTGCCGCTCTCGCCACGCTGGCCTGTGGAGGTGGATTGCTAGTGCTGGCGTTGGCCCTCGCTGGCAGGGGTGCGCTGACCGCAGCCGAGACTCTGCCAGTGGCGGGTATGATGGCGCTGGGCCTTGAGTTGGGCGTTCCATTAATGCTACATGGTTGGGCCGGTTGGCAGGGACGGCCCTCGCGCCCGTTCAACCCGTCGCACGTCTGGTGGCTGTGTCTCGCGCTGGTGCTTCTCGTCGGTCTTGGGGCGGCAGTCAGTGCGCTGTCTCTGGCCCCCGCCTTGTTGTTGCCTCCCATCCATGTCTTGGCAATGGCCCTCCTGCCGCTGACTATACTCTGGCTGGTGGGGCGATCGCTGCGCGGGGTGGGGGGCTCCTGGCGCGAGGTCGTCGCCGGTATGGCCGGTGGCGGTTTCCTGGGCCTGGGGGGCTCTCTGATCGGTGAGGGACTGATCGCCTTCGTGCTCGTCGTCGTTGCGACTGGTGTTGCGCTGATGACGCCTGGCGGGTCGGAACAGGTCGCTGCACTGGCGAGAAATCTGCAAGACCCGGCCTGGCTGACAGATCCGAACAACCTGCTGCAATTTCTGCTCTCCCCAGTGGTCGCCCTCTCTGTACTGGGGATGTTCTCTATCCCCGTTCCATTGATAGAGGAAGCCTTCAAGACGTTGGCCGCCGGCGTGGTGGCCCGCTGGATTCGCCCCCACCCTGCGCGTGCTTTCCTATGGGGTGTGGCTGGCGGGGCTGGCTTCGCGCTGGCGGAGAACCTGTTCAACGGCGCGTTGGGCGGCGTGGAAAACTGGGCGCTGGGAGCCGTGGCCCGCTTTGGCGCGACGGTGATGCATTGTTTCACCGGTGGGCTGGTCGGCTGGGGCTGGGGGCAACTCTGGGGAGCGCGACGGCCCTTGCGCCTGCTGGGCTCCTACGCTGCTGCCGTGATCATCCACGGGCTGTGGAACGCTGCTGCTGTGGGCACGGCGCTCCTGGGTGCCGGCGCGTTGGCGCACGCGGGGGGTGGTATCTGGCTTGCCCTCACGGGCCTCGGAGCATTGACCTTCGTCGGGCTGCTCGGGTTGCTGACTGTGACATTCATCATCGCGTTACCCTTCGCCGGGCGGAGGCTGGCAGACGAGGCAGAGCGGCTCTAGGATAGGGGCGCTACCCCGGCCGGCGGCTGGCCTCGGGGTAGCCGGGTGCGGGGCTCGTTCAGCGGGAAGGTCAGCGGAAGTGAGGTGGAGGTGACGAGCGCTTGACAATGTGTATTATGTGTGGTACTCTCACATCCGTGTAGAGTAGAAGGCCAGCAGCGTTAAGGGTAAACGTCAGGAGGCGATAATGGCACAGAGATCACGCACTGAGCGTCTGGTGAGGCGATTACAGGAGTTGCAGATGGGCACGCTGGACGTAGAGGCTACGGCCATCGTGAGTGTGGATGGGCTTACAATGGCCTCCTCTCTCCCGGCGGGCGTCGAGGAGGATCGCGTCTCTGCGATGTCCGCCGCGATGCTCTCCCTGGGCGAGCGCATTGCCAGCGAGTTAGGGCGCGGTGTATTGGATGAGGTATACGTGAAGGGAGAAAACGGATACGTCGTTCTCCGTGCTGTTGGCGAGGAGGCTGTCCTGACCGTTCTGGCCCGCCAGCAGACCAAACTGGGCTTGCTCTTCTTGGATATGCGCCGCGCATCCGAAGACCTGGCTGCCATCCTGGAAGTCTAGCAGACGAGACATCAGAAGGAGGGCAGAAAGTGGCCCGGATTGAGCCGAGCGGTTACTATTATCCGAATCGTATCGCCCGCATCTACATCGAAGCGATGGAAGAAATCATGGGCCGGAACGGGCTGAACGCCGTATTGCGACTGGCTGGCCTTGCGCATCTAATTGACAACTACCCGGCCCCTGACCTGAAAAAGGAATTTGACTTTGCGGATTACTCGGCCCTGAATGGGGCTTTGGAGGACATATATGGACCGCGTGGTGGGCGTGGGTTGGAACTGCGGGCCGGACGGACATCCTTTGCCCGTGGACTACAGGGCTTTGGCGCGCTTGCCGGTGCAAGCGATCTTGCTTTCAGAGTGCTGCCGCTGAGCGCCAAACTCAAGGCCGGGCTTCCAGCCATGGCGAAAATCTTCACCCAGTTCAGCGATCAGAAGAGCACTGTCGAGAACCGTGGCGACTACTATGCTTACATTATGAACCCATGCCCGGTCTGCTGGGGCCGCAAGGCTGACCGACCGATCTGCTTCGCGGGAAAAGGGCTGTTAGAAGAAGGGTTGCATTGGCTCAGTGGTGGGCGCAAGTTCCGGGTGGAGGAGATCGAATGTGTGGCTATGGGCCAGCCAACCTGTACGTATGCTATCTACAAGGGGCCGATCGACTAGGCCCGTTGAACAAGGCCATCGTTCACGCACGTGAGGATGGGGAGTGAAAGCGTGGCAGGAGTTCCTCATATCCTCGTAGTGGAGGACCAAGCAGACACGGCTGAAATGCTTACCTCGTACTTCAAGGCACAGGGCTACGAGGTCACTTCGGTGGGTTGGGGAAAAGACGCTTTGGCCTTCGTAGAGAAGACCCTCCCTGACCTCGTCGTGTTGGACATCCGTCTGCCGGACATTGATGGCTATGAGGTGTGTCGTTTCCTACGTACCCATCGGCGCACTCAATACCTCCCGATCATCTTCCTCACTGAGAAGTGTGAGCGCGAGGATAAATTGATGGGATTGGAACTGGGCGCTGTGGACTACATCACCAAACCGTTCGACATCCAGGAACTGCGCTTGAGGGTGCGTAACGTGCTGCGCCGTTCCGGCATGGGGCGACTCTCTCACCCCATCACCGGTCTGCCGGCCGTGTCACTGTCTGATGAGCATCTGCGTGAACTGCTGACCTGTTCTGACTGGGCAGTGCTCTCGGTCGGGTTGCAGGGCCTGGGAGAATTCGCTGAAATCTACGGCTTTGTGGCGCGGGACGATGTGGTGCGTGCTGTGGCGCTTATGTTGAGCCACGTTGTGGGCGAGAGCCACGATCCCGATGCATTTGTGGGCCACCTGGACGACGCTAACTTCTTCGCCGTCATCGCGCCGGATAAGGTGAAGCAAGTGCAGCAGGCCCTCGCGGTGCGACTGGACGAAGCGATGGCCTTTTTCTATCCCCGTGCGGATTGGGAGGCCGGGCAGGCGGGCTCCAACGCAAAACTACCGTGCTTGTATGTCACAATAGGCTCGCTCAGGTCGCTGCCGCGCTCTTTTTCCAGCCTGGAAGACTTGAAACGGGCCATCATCGAGGCTCAACGCGCGGATTAGGTGCGCAGTATTATAGCCCAGATTCTGCATGATAGCGGCCTTTTACAGGTAGGGGCATCCGTGAAACTGACCGTTGTCATCCCCACCTACAATGAGGCCGAGAACGTCGGGCCTATGACCGGCGCACTGTTTGGCCTGGGCATCCCCGCTTTAGACATCCTGATCGTGGATGATGAGTCGCCCGACGGCACCGGTCACATCGCCGACGAGTTAGCGGCTCAGCATCTGGGGCGGCTGCACGTATTGCATCGCACAGGCCAGCGTGGCCTGGGCCGGGCCTATGTGGATGGGTTCCGCTGGGCTCTGAAGCATGGTGCCGATTGCGTCGTCCAGATGGACTGCGACTTCTCTCATTCCCCCGAGTACATCCCGCAGTTTCTGGAGCACATCCGAGACTACGACGTGGTCGTCGGTTCCCGCTACGTTCAGGGCAGCAAGACGGACGAGCGTTGGGGCTGGGGCCGCTGGCTGCTTTCCTGGTGGGCCAACAGCGTCTACACCCGGCTGATCCTGGGGTGCAAGGCCAAGGACGCTACCGCAGGGTTCAAGTGCTGGCGGGCGGAGACGCTGCGGGGCATTGACCTGAGCCGCATCCACTCGCAGGGCTACGTCTTCCAGGTCGAGATGGCCTACGTGACCGAGCGGCTGGGCTACCGCGTGCTGGAAATCCCCATCTACTTCGAGGACCGGCGCATTGGCCGCTCCAAGATGACAATGCCGGTCAAGATCGAAGCGGCACTGCGGGTGTGGGAGGTGCGCTGGCGCCATCGCCACCTGCGGCCAGGCGACCGGTTGATCGTATGATCCGCAAAGCACTGCCCGACCTGAGCATCCTCGTTCTGCTGCTCCTGCTGCCCCTCCTGCTGTTCGCGCCGGTGGTCTTGGGGCCCAGGACGCTGCTGCCAGCCGACTATCTCTTCTCGTTCGAGCCTTATCGAGCAGCGGCCGCCGACGGCTCGACTGAGCTCGCCGAAGTCCTGGGGGTGGACTTTCCCCACAACCACCTGGTCGCCGATCTAATTCTGCAGAACTACGCCTGGAAGCAGTTTCTCGTAGAGGCAATTCACAATCAAGAGTTGCCTCTCTGGGACCCCTATATCTTTGCCGGTCATCCCTTCTTGGCCAACGGGCAGCACTCGGCGCTTTATCCCCTCAGCGTCGTTTTCTACATCCTCCCGCTGTGGCGGGCCTATGGCGTGTTCGCCTGGCTGCAACTGGGGCTGGCTGGGGTGTTCGCGTATCTCTTCGCCCGCGTGCTGGGCATCCGCCAGCTGGGCGGGCTGATCGCCGGGATCACCTTCCAATTCAGCGGCTTCATGGTCGTGTCGTCGGTGCCGCATCCGATGATCATCGCGGGCGCGTCGTGGCTGCCGTTCATCCTGGCGATGGTCGAGTTGATTGTACAGCAGCGACCAGCGCTGGGACGGAGACCGGCAACGCTGCCCTGGGCACTGCTGGGGGCGCTGGGCCTGGGCTGCCAGATGCTGGCCGGGCATGCCGAGAACACCTACTTCGTGCTGCTGGTAACAGGGGCGTACGCGCTGTGGCGGCTCCTAGGCGAATCGGCGAGTCAGCGAGTCAGCGAATCGGCGAGTCAACGAATCAGCGAAGGTTGGTGGGTTGGTTCGCGGCGAGCAGTGATGTGGCTGGCCCTGATGCTTGCGCTGGGTTTGGCGCTGGGAGCGGTACAGTTCGTGCCGCTGTACGAAGTGGTCTCCACCAGTTTCCGCGCTGGCGAGGCGGCAGCCAGTCTCCAGCAGGTGCTGGGCTGGGCCTATCCCAAGCGACGGCTGATCACCTTCGGCATCCCCAATTTCTTCGGTAACCCGGCCCACCACGGCTATTTCGACCTTTTCACCTGGCGCCAGGCCCCCGCGCTGACGTTCGACAACGGGCAGTACATTGATTGGGGCATCAAGAACTACGTCGAGGGTGGGGCATACCTGGGGTTGTTGCCCCTGTTTCTCGCGGCCATCGCGGTGCTGTGGTGGCTCGCACCCTACGTTTCACGTTTCACGTCTCACGTTTCACGCCCCACGTCTCACGTTTCACGCTCCACGTTTCACGCACCACGCACCACACACCACGCTATCCCCTTCTTCGCCCTCCTATCCCTCTTTTCCTTAGGCTGCATCTTCGGCACGCCGCTTTACGCCCTCGTCTACGCACTGCCGGGTCTCGAGCAATCCCATTCTCCGTTCCGCTTGGTTTTCCCGCTCACACTGTGCGTCGCTATCCTGGCCGGTTTTGGCGTTGAGGCTATCGCCAAGAGCCGGAATCGCTTGCTGGGAGGCCAGGAAGCCGGAAACAGGAAGCAAGAGACAACTCGCCATTCGCTATTCGCCATTCGCAATCTACTTCTGCTGAACACCTCTCCGTCTTTGATCTCCGTCCTTGCCAGTGTTGCCTTCTGGGGTGGGCTCGCCACCCTGGCTGGCCTGATCCTCAGCCGGGTCTTCTTCGCTCAGATCGAGCCGCTGGTGGCACGAGTGTTCCTGTCACTGGCGAAGGCCCCCGCGGCCTTCCCCGACTATCGTGCTTTCTACTCCTACGAGTTCGAGTGGGTGGCGCTCTTCGGCCTGCTGTTGGCCGGGACCGGCATCGTCCTGCGCGTGAGTCGCTGCCCGATTTTCGTCCGTCGCCGGCCCGTGTGGGAGTTCCTGGCGGTGGGGTTGTTGGTGCTGGACTTCGTTACCTTCGGCGCGGGTTTCAACCCGGCTGTAGACCCGGCGCTGCTGGACTACACCCCGCCGGTGGTCGAGTTCCTGCGGCAGGATACCTCTCTCTGGCGCTACGCCACTTTCACCCCGCCCGACACCACCAAGACGATGAACGCCAACGTGGGCATGTTCTACGGCCTGCAGGCAGTGGACGGCTACGACTCACTCTTCACTCACCAGTATGCCGACTATATGGCGCTCATCGAGCCACAGAACGAGCGCCAGTATAACCGTATCGCTTCCTTCCACCAATGGTCGAGTCTCGATAGCCCACTCACCGATCTGCTCAACGTCAAGTACGTGATCACTGAGGTGGAGATCAACAGCCCCAAATACCAACTCGTCTACCAGGATGACGCGGTGCGGGTATACGAGAACCTGGCGGCGATGCCCCGCGCCTTCACCCTTCCCGCCTCTGCCGCCATCGTCGCCGACGATGTGGCCGAGGCCCTGCGCACCTACGACCCCCACCGCTTCGTTGTCGTCAAGGCGACCGTTCAGAGTACGGCCGCCAGCGGTCAACCTGAAACCTGGAACCTGAAACCTGAAACCGTCACTCGTTACACCATCAACGAGGTCTTCGTAGACGCGACCGTGCCTGAGCCGAGTTGGCTCGTGCTGGCGGATTCGTTCTTCCCCGGTTGGAAGGCCTTCGTACGGCCGCAGGGGGCCGGGGAAGAGGACGAGCAGCAGGTTGAGATTTATCGCGTGGACGGCAACTTCCGGGGCGTGGTACTTTCGCCGGGCGCGTGGACGGTGCGCTTCAAGTACAGCCCCGACAGCGTGAAGGTGGGGGCCTTCATCACCTTCATCGCCGGGATGCTGGTGCTCTTCCTGACCGGGCTCTACCTGTGGCGCTTCTTCTACCGTGAGGAGGACGACGCCAGCACCGTCCGGCGGGTGGCGAAGAACTCCATCGCTCCCATCGTCCTCAACCTGTTCAACCGGGCTATTATAGATATGGCCTTCGCCGCGCTGATGGCCCGCATCCTGGGACCGGTGGGCAACGGGCGCTACTTCACCGCTACTGTCATCTATGGATGGTTTGACATCGTCGCTAACTTCGGCCTGGACATGTATCTGATGCGCGAGGTGGCTCGCGACCGCGCTAACGCCCGGCAACTCTTTGTCAACACGACTGTATTGCGCCTGCTACTTTTCGTGGCGGTGGTACCGACGTTGGGAGGGTTCCTGGCGGGACGACAGGCGCTGGGTACTCCGCTGGCGGCCGAGACGGTGTGGGCAGTTGTGTTGCTCTATGCCGGTTTACTGCCGAATACCGTGGCCAACGGCCTGACGGCGCTCTTCCGCGGCTGTGAGAAAAACGAATACCCCGCTGCCGTCCAGACCGTGACCACCGTCGTCAGGGTCACCCTGGGGGTGCTGGTGCTGGTGGGCGGGATGGGGATCATCGGGCTGGCGGGAGTCTCTATTCTGACCAACATAGCGACGTTGGCGATCCTGGCGCTCCTGGCGCGGCGGCTGATCTGGGCCGGGCTGCCCCGCGCTCGCGGGCGCGTTGTGTGGCCCTTGCAGCGCACGATGCTGGCCGAAAGTTGGCCGCTGATGGCCTCGCTGCTTATGCAGGCGCTCTTTACCGGCATCAACGGGGTGCTTCTACAGTTCTTGCAAGGCGACGCAGTGGTGGGCTGGTACGACGCTGCGCGCAAATGGCTGGACGCGCTCAACATCATTCCCTCCTTTTTCACCTTCGCCGTCTTCCCGGTGATGTCGCGCCAGGCCGCCCAGGACCGGTCCGGGCTACGGCGCTCGTATCGGTTGTCCGTCAAGATGTTGACGATGGTCGCGCTGCCAGCGGCTGTGCTCGTCGCGCTGCTGGCGACGCCGCTGGTGGGGTTGCTCAGTGGAGGAAGGTTCCTACCCCACGGCGCGGTGATCCTGCGACTGTTGATCTGGTCTATCATCTTCGGCTGGATCAACAGCCTGACCAACTACGTGCTCATCGCGCTCAATCGCCAGCGTTACGTGCTCCTGGCCTCCGGCGCACGCGTCGTCTTCACCATAGCGGCGAATTTGATCTTCGTGCGGACGTTCGGTTACGTCGCGTCGGCGTGGATTATCATCGCTGGGGAGTTGCTGTTGGCGCTGTTGTTCTACGCCGACCTGCGTCGCCACCTGGGGCCGGTGGGGTGGGTGCGGACGTTGGGCCGGCCCCTGCTAGCCGGGCTGGTGATGGGGGGCGTGGTCTGGTCCACCTCGTCCTTCAGCACGGCGCTGGCGCTTCTGGCGGGGGTGGTGGTCTACCCGCTGGCACTGGTTCTCCTGCGCGCCCTCACGCCGGAGGAGCGGGCGCTGCTGGCGCCGCTGTTGCCGGCACCGCTGCGCAGAATAGTGTTGGCCTAGTACTTGTCTCATCTCAAGGCGTCGCGATGTGCCTACGGCTCCACTCGCCCCACCCCCGCTACCTGGTCGAAGTCCCGGTCATAGGAGTAAATCTCCGCGTAACCTCCGTGGAGCATCTCAGCGGCGATGAGGGCGTCAGAGAAGTCTATGCGATGCTTAACGTAGAGGTGAATGGCGTCCTGAACCAGGGATTTGCGGGCCATCCTGGTGCCTCTCAGAGAGATCACGTCATAGGCGAAACGAGTAATACGCTCGCGAGGCCAGCGGTGGAAGCTCTGGAGGGTCCAGACGACATCGCTGAGCGCCACTTCCGGCAGATAGACCTCCTCCTCACCGGCCTGGAGGCGAGCGAAGAGAGCCTGGCAGTGCTCTGCCTGCTCGGGAGGTTCATCTAGCAGAAAGCGAAGGATGACGTTGGCGTCAATCGCTCTGCATCTCACGAACCGTCTCCTCGGCGATGGCTCGACGCACATGTTCCCGAACCTCTGCCCAGGGGACACCCGGGCCCTCCGCCCGCAGCGTTCCACGCCATTGCTGGATGTCCCCCGAAATTGGTTCCAGTTCTGCCTTTCCTTCGTGTAGGGTGAAGAGCACTTTTGCACCAGGTTTGAGCCCCAGCGCCTTCCGCACCGGCTTGGGGATGGTTAACTGGCCTTTTGACGAAACCGTGGCTGTCCAGATCATTCTTTATCTCCTTACTTCTCTCCACTCTCCCTACTTTTACTCATATATTTTACCTCCAGGCGGGTCTCCTGTCAAGCAGAGACCCGGTTGGTCACTCAGCAATGAGTCCTGCCTCCACTCCGGTTCGGGCCTCTGACTTTGGGTCTCAGGCCATGATTGTTCATTGTTCATTTGCTCATTGTTCATTCCGCCCTCTTGCCTCCTTTCCCATTCTGCGGTACAATCTCCCCCAAGCACCACGAGAGGAGATGCCACTATGCCCAAGACGATCCACATCCAGGACATCGCTCAGCACGTGGGGGAGGAAGTCACGCTCCAGGGGTGGTTGTACAATCGCACCGACAAAGGGAGACTCCAGTTCCTCCAGGTGCGGGATGGCACCGGCTTTGCCCAGTGCGTCGTCTTTCAAAAAGAGGTCAGCCCGGAGGTCTTCGAGGCGGCCCGGGGCCTGACACAGGAATCGTCCCTCGTCGTCACCGGCACCGTCCGCCATGACTCCCGCGCCCCAGGTATCCCCGGCGGCTACGAACTTGGCGTCACTGGTCTGCAGGTGCTCCAGGTGGCCCAGGACTACCCCATCCAGCCCAAAGAGCACGGGGTCGAGTTCTTGATGGACCACCGCCACCTGTGGATTCGCTCGCAGCGCCAGTGGGCTGTGCTGCGGGTGCGGGCCACCGTCATCCGCGCCATCCGCGACTGGCTCGACGATCACGGCTTCGTCAACCTGGACACGCCCATCCTCACCCCGGCCGCTTGCGAGGGCACGACCACCCTCTTCGAGACCGACTACTTTGGCGAACCGGCCTACCTGGCCCAGTCGGGGCAACTTTACAACGAGGCGGACATCTACGCTTTCGGCCGCGTCTACTGCTTCGGCCCCACTTTCCGCGCCGAGAAGTCCAAGACCCGCCGCCACCTGACCGAGTTCTGGATGGTGGAGCCGGAGGCTACCTTCTGCGACCTCGATCAGTTGATGGAGATCGGGGAGCAGTTCATCTCCTACATCGTCCAGACCTGTCTGCGCGAGCGGTCGCAGGAGTTGGCGTTGCTGGGGCGGGATACCAGTCACCTGGAGAAGGTGGTGCCACCTTTCCCCCGTATCTCCTACGACGAGGCGCTGGAGATGCTGGCGGAGATTCAGGAGCAGACGGACGACGAAGAACTGAGAGGACTCCTGGCAATCGAGTGGGGGGATGACCTCGGCAGCCCGCACGAGACGGAACTGTCCAAACGCTTTGAGAAACCCGTCTTTGTCTACGGCTACCCGACCTACGCCAAGGCGTTTTACATGGAGCCCTGGCCCGGCCGGCCAGAGGTCTCCAAGAGCACAGACCTGCTGGCTCCGGAGGGGTATGGGGAGATCATCGGCGGCTCGGAGCGCATCTCTGACCCCGACCTGTTGCTTGATCGCCTCAAGGAGTGGAACCTGCCCCGCGAGGCGTTCGAGTGGTACATTGACCTGCGGCAATACGGCTCGGTTCCCCACTCCGGCTTTGGGCTGGGGGTCGAGCGCACTGTGACCTGGATCTGTGGCCTGGATCACCTGCGGGAGACGATTCCCTTCCCGCGTATGTTGAAGCGTGTATATCCATGAGTAATGACTAATGACCACTGACCAATGACCAAGAACAAGAAACGAGGAGGAAATAGTGCGAACAGAGAAAGATCGAAAGCGAAGCCGACGGCAGACCCGCAAGCGAAAGTTGCGCTATCTGCGTGGGCGGTTGGCGCAGGCGACCAATCACGCTGAGCGCCAGCAGTTGATCGCGAAGATCCGCCGCGTCAGCCCGACCGCGCCCGTGCCGGAAGAGTAGCATTTCTCTCCCGCCGTTGATTGAGAGGGAGCCGGCGATTCCGGCGAGCGGTGTGGATTTTGCCAAATCGGTAAAGAGGTAGTATAATTCAAGTGTACTTTTAGAGACACGCGCTGAAACCATACCTTCAGGGGAGCCTGGGGAGCCAGGCTGAGAGGGTGTCCCGGTCGCAGACCGCCGGCACCGACCCTTGGAACCTGATCTGGGTAATGCCAGCGGAGGGAGACCACTGAGCGTGCAATGCAGCCGCCCCGCTGGCCGGGGCGGCTTTTTATATCCGTTGATGTCCTGAAATCCGTGTTCTATTGACCATGCGCGCCATCATCTTCGCCAACGGGGAGTCTGCCGATCCACAGGGTACACGAGACCTGTTGCACCCCGATGACCTTATTATCGCTGCCGACGGAGGGACCCGGTACGCCTTGGCAGCCGGCGTGATACCTCACGTCGTCATCGGCGACCTCGATTCGCTGCCCCCTGCCGACCAGGCACGCCTGGAGGCGGCCGGCTCGCAGATCATCCACTTTTCGCCTCGCAAGGACGAAACCGACCTGGAACTGGCACTCCTTCACGCCGTGCGTGAGGGCGCGACCGAAATCGTCATCCTGGCGGCCCTGGGGGGGCGTCTGGATCAGACCATCGCCAATGTGCTGCTGCTGTCGTTGCCTGAATTGAGCGGGCTCGACGTGCGCATCGTAGAGGGCCCGCAGACAGCCTTCCTCATCCGTGATGGCCGCGACGACGCGCTCATTGAGGGCCAGCCCGGCGACACTGTCTCCCTTATCCCTCTGGGTGGCGACGCGGTGGGGGTGACAACCGAAGGGCTGGAGTGGTCGCTGCACGAAGATAGCCTGCGCTTCGGCCCGGCGCGAGGGGTGAGCAACGTGCTGGCGGCGCAGATTGCCCGCGTGCGCGTGCGGCGGGGGCTGCTCCTGTGTGTGGTAACGCACGTAAGTGGACAGGTGTGCAGATAGGCAGGTGTGCAAGTATGCGAGTAGGCAAGTATGCAAGTAGGCAAGTATGCAGGTAGGCAAGTATGCAGGTAGGCAAGTATGCAAGTGGGAGGTGAAAGATGAAACGTGTGAGTGTATTTACGCTGATTGGGTTGCTGGCGCTGGTGGCCTGCAGGCCTGGCCCGGCCCCTCCAACTGAGGCCCTGACGCCGACCGCGCTGCCTGAGGTCCCGACACTGACCGCGCCGCCTGAGCCCCGCAAGATGCAGGTGATGACCCACGACAGTTTCGACATCAGCGAGGAGGTACTCGCTGCCTTCGAGGCGCAGTATAACGCCGAGGTCGAGATTCTCCAGGCTGGCGACGCGGGCGTGGTCCTCAACCAGGCCATCCTCAGCCGCGACAATCCCATGGCCGATGTCCTCTACGGCGTGGACAGCACCCTCCTCGGCCGGGCACTCGAGGCCGACATCTTCGAACCCTATGCCTCGCCGCTCCTGGCCGAAATCCCCGATCACCTGGAACTCGACCCCCAGCACCGGGCGCTGCCGGTGGACTACGGCAACGTCTGCCTCAATTTCGATAAAGCCTGGTTCGCCGAGCACGGCCTGACGCCGCCCGCCAACCTGGAGGACCTGGCGAAGCCCGAGTACGAGGGCCTGACGGTGGTGGAGAACCCTGCCACGTCATCGCCGGGGCTGGCGCTTTTGCTGGCGACGGTAGGCCACTTCGGTGAGACGGGCAACTACACCTATCTGGACTACTGGGCCGACCTGCGGGACAACAACGTGCTGGTGACCGAGGGGTGGGAAGATGCCTACTGGGGACAGTTCACCTACGGCTCCGGTGGGGAGGGCGACCGGCCCATCGTCGTCAGTTACGCCAGCAGCCCGCCGGTGGAGGTGTACTTCGCGGAGGAGCCCTTCGAGGAGGCACCCACGGCGGCGGTCGTCAGCGACGGTAGTTGCTTCCGGCAGATCGAGTTCGTTGGCATCCTCAAGGGCACGCAGAACCACGACCTGGCGGAGGCCTGGGTGGACTTCATGCTCGGCACAACCTTCCAAGAGGATATTCCGCTGCACATGTTCATGTTCCCCGCCAACCAGAACGCGGCCCTGCCCGAAGTCTTTGCCAGGTTCGCCGTCATCCCTGAGCATCCGGCCGAGGTGGACTACGCGGCCATAGAGATCAACCGTGAGGCGTGGATCGAAGCCTGGACCGAGGTAGTGCTGCACTGAGAGACCGCAGGGGAGACAAGGGGACGAGGAGACAAGGAGACAAGGGGATGGGGAGAAGGGGAGAGGGGAGCAGAGGTGCGGAGTAGTAAGGGAGAGGAGCAGGAAACCGTTCGCAATTCGCAATTCGCAATTCGCAATTCGCAATTCGCATCCCTGCTTCCTGCATTCCTGCCTCTTGCCTTCCTGCTCCTTTTCTACTTCTATCCCCTCGCCTCCATCCTGGCCCTCTCCTTCGCGCCGGAAGGACACTTCGATCCGGCGGCGCTGGCGAAACTGTTCAGTACGCCATATTACCTGCACACCCTCTGGTTCACCACCTGGCAGGCGGCGATCTCGACGCTGCTGACGGTGGGGCTGGCGCTGCCCGGGGCCTACGTCTTTGCAAGATACGACTTCCCCGGCAAGTCGCTTGTCCAGGCGCTGACAACCGTGCCATTCGTGTTGCCCACCATCGTCGTCGCGCTGGCCTTCACCGCGCTCCTGGGACCTCACGGCCTGCTCAACCTGGTACTGATGGGACTCCTGAGGCTCGACCGCCCGCCCATTGATCTCCAGCACACACTGGCGATCATCCTGCTGGCGCACGTGTTCTACAACTACACACTGGTGCTGCGCATCGTGGGCACCTACTGGGCCAATCTCGACCCCCGGCTGAGGGAAGCCGCTCGCATGCTGGGGGCCAGCCGGTGGCGGGCCTTCCGCGAGGTCACATTGCCCTTGTTGATCCCGGCCATCGGCGCGGCGGCGCTCCTGGTCTTCGTCTTCTGTTTCACCAGTTTCGGCGTCATCCTCGTCCTCGGCGGATCGCGCTTCGCAACGCTGGAAGTGGAGATTTACCATCAGACGATACACTACCTCAACCTGCCGCTGGCAGCGGCGCTCTCCATCGTCCAGATCCTCTTCACCCTTGCGCTGATGGCGGCCTACACGCATCTCCAGACGCGCCTGACGCTGCCGCTTGAATTGCGACCGCGCCAGGTGACGCAGCGGCGGCCACGTGGCTGGCGTGCGTGGTTGGTGATCGGGGGCAACGTGGGGCTGATGCTGGTGCTGCTGGTGACGCCACTGGCCGCACTGATTGAGCGCTCTTTGACACTCAAGGGTGACGTGTCGTTGGCCTTTTACCGCCAGTTGTTTTATAATCCCCGTGGCTCGGCCTTCTACGTGCCGCCGGTGGCAGCGGTGCGCAACTCGGTGGGATACGCGCTGGCGACGGTGGGGCTCTCGGTGACGATGGGGCTGATGGCGGCGGCAGTGCTGGACAATCGGGGCTCCGGCTCTTCCGCTCGTAGCCCCCGTCCCCGGGGGCGGCGTCTGCGGCATTTGCTCGACCCACTTTTCATGCTGCCGCTGGGAACCTCGGCGGTCACGCTGGGGTTGGGATACATCGTCGCGCTGGATGAGCCGCCGCTCAACCTGCGCACCTCACCGTTGTTGGTCGTCCTGGCCCACACGCTCGTCGCATTGCCCTTCGTCGTGCGTAGTGTGCTGCCGGCATTACGCTCCATCCATCCTCACCTGCGCGAGGCGGCGGCGCTCCTGGGGGCCTCGCCCTGGCGCGTGTGGCGTGAGGTGGACCTGCCCATCGTGGCGCGGGCGGTGCTGGTGGGAGCCGTGTTCGCCTTCACCGTCTCGATGGGCGAGTTCGGGGCCACGAGCCTGATCGCCCGGCCGGAGCGCCCAACCATGCCCGTCGCCATCTATCGCTTCCTGGGTCGCCCCGGCGCGGCCAACTATGGCCAGGCGCTGGCGATGTCCACGCTGCTGATGCTCGTCTGCACGCTGGGGTTCCTGGCGATTGAGCGCTTCCGCGTGGGAGGGGTGGGGGAGTTTTAGGAGGCAAGAAGCAAGAGGCAAGAGTCAAGAATTTTCCTGCCTCCTGCCTCCTGCATCTTTCGTCTTGCATCCTGCATCTTCTGGAGAGCCTGCATGCCATTGCTTGAAGTTCACAACGTTCGCAAGTCCTACCCCGACGGCTGGACATTGGCTGGCGTCAGTTTCACCGTCGAGGAAGGGGAAGTCGTGTGCCTCCTCGGCCCCTCCGGCTGCGGCAAGACGACGCTCCTGCGGCTCATCGCCGGCCTGGAGTCGCCCGATAGCGGTCAGGCATTGGTGGATGGGGAGGACGTGACCCGCGTGTCCCCTCACCTGCGCGGCTTTGGGCTGATGTTCCAGGAATATGCCCTTTTTCCGCACAAGGACGTCCTCGGCAACGTTGCCTTCGGGCTGCAGATGCAGGGGCTAGGCCGTGAGGCAATGGCGGCGCGAGTGGCCGAGGTGCTGGAGTTAGTTGGGCTGGCGGGCTTCGAGCACCGCGACGTGAACCAACTCTCGGGCGGGGAGCGCCAGCGGGTGGCGTTGGCCCGCAGTCTGGCTCCTCAGCCGCGCCTGCTGATGCTCGACGAGCCGTTGGGCGCGCTGGACCGTGCGCTGCGCGAGCGGCTGATGGACGAACTGCCCGGCATCCTCCGGCGGGCCGGCGTGACCGCTATCTACGTCACCCACGACCAGGAGGAGGCCTTCGCTATCGCCGACCGGGTGGTGCTGATGCGGGCCGGACGAGTGGTGCAGGTGGGGACGCCGGAGGAGGTGTACCGGCGACCGGCCTCGGCCTGGGCTGCCCGCTTCCTGGGGCTGACGAACCTGCTGGATGCCCGCATCACCGGGCCTGGGCAGGTCGAGACGGTGCTGGGTGTCCTCCAGGTTCAGGATTCGGGATTCGGGATTCGGGATTCGGGGTTTGCAGCGAGGCTGTTGGTTCGACCGGAGGCAGCGCGGCTGGGCGAGGCCGGCCCCAACGTCCTGTACGGGGTGGTCACGGAGCGCTCCTTCCGTGGCGAGCGCTACCGGCTGGGCGTGCGTCACGCCAGCGGTGTTGAACTGACTTTCAACTTCCCAGCCAGCGTCGCTCTGCCTGCTCTCGGGGAGCCCATCGCCCTCTCTCTGGACCCATGGGCGCTGGCGCTATTCTCGGTGGTGGAAGAAACGGGTTGACGCAGGTCTTCACCTGGAGGTAAGGAGTTGCTGAGGGAAAGAACGCAAACGGTACGTTCGTAGTTGAGCAGAAAGACTGTGAGGCTGACGAAGGAGGAGCAAATGGGCAGGGGGCCTGGCGCTTGGTGCTGGACCTGCCATAAATGGCAAGCCGCTGAGCGAGGCGGGTGGCATGGTGTACAACGTAACTCGGGCTCTCAATCTCGCAGCCGTCGCACTCGTCGAGGGCCAATCGGTGCCCCAGGAAAGTGTATCTAAAAGTGTCCGGTGGTGAACCCTCAGTATATCCTCTCCTTGGCCTCCGGCACGGCAGCAGGTCCCAAGAAACGCTCGAAACTAAAGGGGTTCTCGCTATCCGAGGCTTCGCCTGCAATTAAGTCGGCCAAACGTCTTCCGGCTTCAGGCGCGCCCATGATTCCGTGGCCGCTATAGCCAGTGTTGATGAAAAGCCCAGTCACCAGGGGGCAAGGACCCACAATAGGCATGTGATCCGGAGTGTAGGTATACTGACCGGCGCATAGATTCAGGTTTGATTTTTTCAATAAGCTAGCCGCTTGGTTCCAGAAAGGCGACAGGCGGCCTGCGCTGTGAGGTGATTGGGGATCCAAGACCATGGCCGGGAAGCGCCAATCTGTGGGAACTACCTCTTTGGGCTCCTCGGGTTCCTCCTCAAAGGCCTTGCCCATCAGGGCACCTGCGCCCTCCGGTCTCCAGTAGACCCCAGTGTCGTCATCCGTCGTAAACGGCACACTTCGGGGGACCATGTCGCAGTTGAGTACCGCCAACCTATGCCGGCGCAGCAGGGTGAGAGGAAGCTCTACCCCTGCCAGTCGGGCCACACGTCCGGAGAAGGGTCCTGCCGCCACTACTACTTTCCTGGTCTCTATTGTTCCCCTATCGGTCTCGACGGCGGCAATGCCTGCTGTATCCAACACTACCTCTATGGCCGAAGTCTGCAAAAAAAACTGTGCCTGGCTGCCCTTGACGAAGCCATATAACATCTCATGTACTGAGAGCCACCCATCGCCAGCGCGGTAACGCGCTGCAATTACCTGGGGACTCAGGTAGGGAAAACGAGCCCGTGCTTCATCTCCACTCAAGAGCTCTACATCATTCAATCCGGCCTTGTGCTGAATCTCCACCATTTCCCTATAGGCTTCTGCTCGTTTTGGATCAGTGGTCACATAAAGATATCCTTGCTGGCGAAGATTGATGTCGGCATCGTGAACCCCGACCACTTCGGCGAAGTGAGAAAAAATGTCGAGGCTTCCTAACATCAGGGCTATGTTCTCAGCACTCTCGAATTGGACGCGGAAGCACTCCGTGGAGGAAGCGGTTGTCAGGCAGCCGAGTGCCTCCCTCTTCTCTACCACAACGGTCTTCAAACCCAGCCTGGAGCAAAAAAATGCAGTACACACTCCCGCAAGGCCACCGCCTACAACAACCACATCAGCAGCCCTGGGCAGCTCGCCTTTGAGAGGAGTTATAACCTTACCCACCGCTAACCACCCTTCACTTCACTTCACTTATCCCAGTGGTTATTTCTCAGTCATACCGCGGTCCCGAAAGATCGGGCATAAGCCTCCCGGTCTGCCTCGGCGTCTCCCGTAAGCAGGATATCAACTGCCAACCGAACTGCCAACGTGACAAACCTGGCACAATAGGGGTATAGATCGGGACGCTCAAAACCAAGTTCGTTAAGCACACGGCAGGTATCGCTGCCAGCCTCGGCCAAGAAACGTTCATATAACGCTCTCGTCCGGTCATAGGCTACCAGTTTGCGTGGCGTATCCAATTCAGTGCGGCCCAATTCTACTCCCAAAGCCATGGCCGCAGCCACGAGCGCGCCACAGGTCGCCCGGGCATCCCCAAAACCACCACCGAGGGGAGTGACAGCTCGGAGCACAGCCTCATCCACTGGCAAATTCAGAGCTTGGGTGATTCCCCAAAAGGTGGATTCAGCGCAGTTGAAATTCTCTACGACGAAGCGATGCCGCGCCAACTCTATCGCGCGCTCTACTAATTCTTGCTTGTCCTGATCACCTATCTTGCCCATGTCGATATCCCTTGCACAGGTGGGAGTCTCCTTGCAGTGCCCACCGCTCATAGACCCTTGACCCTTGGTGACCGGGTTAGCCTTTCGCCACCTTCAGGCGTAATCAGAATCATATCCTCAACCTGGGCACCCCCTATTCCTTCCTGTCCCAGCCAAGGCTCTAGGGTTATTACCATTCCCTCTTTTAGCACAACCTCCGCATCCACGCGCGGGGGGATCTCTGGATATTCATGTCCGTCGCTACCTATGCCGTGCCCCAAGCCGCGCCGAAAAGCATCTCCGAAACCCAACTCTGTGGCAATATTGAGTCCCAACCGATCTACTTCTCCGGCTTGCATTCCTGGCCGGATAGTTTGTATCAAGCGATCCTGGATTTCCAGAACGGCCTGGACCAGACGCTTTTGTTGCGCCGATTCCCCACCGGGCAGCACACCCGCTCGGGATATATCCCCATGAAATCCACATGCCTTCACGCCACAGTCCATAAAGAAAATCTCTCCAGGTTGCATTATCCGGCGCGTAGGAATTGGGTACATACCTACCAACCGTGGACCAGCGGCAACGCAGATGGGTGTCCAGAAACTGTCTGCTCCCGCTTTTCGAGCGCGATACAAAACCTCGGCAGCCACGTCCCGCTCACTCACTCCGGGCCGGCAAGTGTTCAAGAAGGTCTTCGCTGCTACGTCAGATATGGCGGCTGTGTACCGGAGCATGGTCAGCTCTTCCTCACTCTTGACTTCGCGAACGGCATCCAGTGACTGCCGAGCATCAACTATTTCCACGTGTGACAGCGCCTGGTGCAAGTTATGGTAAGTGCGAGCGGGCATGAGTCGCTCATTCACAATGCCCAAGCGCCGCACGTCCGACGGCAGGATTTTGGCTATTGTCTCTCCAAAGTCTTTGACTTGATGAAACTCCTCTCTCTCTCTTTCCTTCTCCTCGGGCCGCCCGATCACGTCCCAAAAGTTGTCAATTATCAAGTGGCGGCCAGAGAGCGAAGGGACGTACAGAAAGAAGGCAGAGCCGAAGAGAGTTTCGTAGCCACAAAAGTAGGTGACTGCGCCCGGGACGCGAAACCAGGAGGAGGTGAAGGCCAAGAAAGCATCTAGGTTGGCCTTGTCGAGCTCAACCTCCAGTGCGTTTATACGCCGGTCATATTCCTGATCGGAGAAGGCGGGGACAGGTTTCAATAACTGAACGTCGTCTGGGATAAAAGCATCTGTGGTCATTTGTTCGGTCACTTCTTCAGTCACAATTCTCTCCTTATTCCATGTGAGTGTTATACCTCAATCACCAGATCTTTCGGAAAGTCGGTCAGTTCGTGAACAGTGCTATCGAGGTCAATCCAGAGCACGTCCTCAATGCGAATGCCAAAGCCCCGGTCGGGGTAATATAGCCCCGGCTCGCAGGTGAAGACGTGGCCGGGCTTAAGCACGTCGGTGTTGGTGGGCGCGTCGCTGAAACGCGGCTCCTCGTGTATCGCCAGCCCCAGCCCGTGGCCCACAGTGTGCACGTAGCCAACCTCGGTCTTGCTGTCGCTGGCGACGGTGGGATGTCCACGGCTCTCGAAGAACTCGCAGGTCATCCGCTGGTAGTGCCGTGCCTCGGTCCCCACCTCGTAGGCCTCGATGAGACTCTTATGACATTCGTATACATCCCGGTAGGCCTTCTCGACCTCCGGCGGTGCGTAGCCCAGGCAAAAGGTGCGGGTCATGTCGAAGAAGTAGCCGCCGCCAGCCTCGCGGGGGAAGATGTCGAAGACAATGGTCTTGCCCAACGCGACCACGTCCTCAGGACGGCCCTTGCTGTGGGGGATGCCGGCGTCGCGCCCGATGGAGAAGATGAAGCCCTCGGGATCCTCCAGTCGCTGCTCGGCCAGAAGCCGGTTGATCTCCTCGTGTACTCGCCCGATGGTCAGCGGGGTGTCGCCGGCCTGCACCAGCACCTCGTCCTTCACCCGGTGCGATTTCAGGAACTCGACGGTGCGAGCCACGACCGTACAGGTGCGCCGGCCCATCTCGCGGATGCGCTCGGCTTCGGTGGTATCCTTGGTGGCGCGGGCGGCGTCAATCAGCGTCACGTCGAAGTCACCGTGAACCTCGATGCCCTCCAGGTGTGTATCCAGCGCGTTGAGCAGCACCCAGGCGCGGCCCTGATCCGCCAACCCGTAGAAGCCCACCCGGCCGCTCACACCCAGGTCGGCAAATATCCGGCGGTACAATTCGATGGTCGCGGCCAGTTGATCGCCCGTTTCACGGACGATGCTCCTAAAGTCGTACCGGCTCATGTTCACGACGGCAAGCCCGCTGGCGGCGGCTTCCTCCCGTTCAAACGAAGAGCATAGAAGCACTGGTTCCTCCCCTCGCTTCTTGAGCACGAGGCCGCCGGTCAACCCCGCGCCGTTGGTCATGTAATACATCGCCGGGTTGCCATGTACGGGGCCCCCGACGAGAGCTGCATCCAGCCTACACTCCTCCATCAGGTGGTCCAGATCTTGTTTCATGAGAACGCTCTCCTTTGGCGTTTTAGGTCCTTCCGGTTAGGTTTTCGGCCTGTTCCATCGGATTCTCTATACGGAAATCTCGACACGCAGGTTGTCCAAACTGGCCCCGCCGCGCCGCAAATCCTCCGATATAGCCTTCTGGTCCACCGGGGGCAGTTCCTGGCGGTGAACCGCACCCGTGATTGTCTCCCACATCGGCGTCAGCAGCGTCTGTCGCCCCTGAGGTGTGAGAGAATTGTGTAAGTACCTTTTTGTACCGGAAACTAGATGAAATCGTCCCCTTCACAATAGCTATAAGCCACCTGTCCGTCAACGATTGTGGTCATGGTTCGGGCCTGGTAACTGAAGGGGTGACCGCTCCACAACACTAAGTCGGCATCCTTACCGGTTTCCAGGGAGCCCACCCGGGACCCCACGCCTATGATCTCCGCCGGATTGATGGTGATAGCCCGAAAAGCAACTTCCTCGTCTAGGCCAGCCTTCACCGCTTGCACGGCCAGGACCGGCAGATATTGCGGTGGTAACACCAGAGCGGGAGCATTGGTAGTAAGCGCTACCTTAACGCCTGCCTGCACCAGAGCAGCGGGAGTACGAAAACTCATGCCTCTTTCCTCTTCCCTCATCGGACCTTTGAAACCAGGGCCCCACACCACGGGCACCCGTCGCCGGGCCAAATCCTCGGCCACCTTGTGCCCTTCACTTGCACCCTCAATGGTCAGGTGCAGGCCAAATTCATCGCTGATCCTCAGGGCGGTCCCTATGTCATGCGCCAGGTGGGCATGGACCCTTAGCCTGCTATTCCCCTGGAGAACTTTCAGCAAAGCCTCCATCTTTAGGTCCACCTGTGGCCGAGCACCTTTCTTTTCAGCGTTGTACTCTTCCCATCGGCGCTCGTAGTTCTGGGCGCGCACGAGCCTGTCCCGCAGAAGCGCAGCCGTCCCCATACGAGTAGAAGGGCTTTGCCCTTTGGCTCCATATAGCTTACCAGGCGTCTCCCCCAGGGAAACCATTAGACCCGCGTCATCCAGGAGGATCATCTCAGCAGGATTAGCCCTCGGGATGGTCTTCACTACCACGCTCTGTCCTGCAACGACGTTACTCAATCCGGGACCGGTAAGTACGGTCGTGACCCCACCTCGCAGGGCAAAGGAGAAACTCTCATCCAGGCCATACAAACCATCCCGGGCCCGGAGATGCGGTGTGAAAGGATCGGTACTTTCGTTGTGTTCTCTCCCCTCCTTCCCCATCGCAATCACCCGTAGGCCCAAATATGTATGGGCATCAATCAGACCAGGGGTTATCACCATGCCTGTGGCCTCAAGAACCTCCGCCCCAGCCGGTACCTTCACCTTGGGGCCCAAAGCTACGATCTTTCCTTCCTCCACCAGGATGCCCCCTCCCCGATAGCGTCCCAGGGGACCCATGGTGATTACTTCGCCACCCAATATGGCTAGCATGGCTATTTCCTCCCATCTACCTGATCATATCTGTGGACTACCTTGCCATTCACTATCACCACCTCCACTCGCGCCTGCCATTCGAACGGATGACGGCTCCAGATGACTACATCGGCATCCTTCCCCGTCTCCAGTGACCCGATCCTCTTTCCGACCCCCAAAATCTGGGCCGCACTTATGGTCAGGGCCTTCAGAGCCTCTTCTTGCTCCATCCCTTCTCGCACCGCGATGGCGGCAGATATCGGCAGACTCCATATAGGCACGACTGGGTAGTCGCTCATAAAGGCCACCTTTACTCCCGCCCGGCTCAGGATACCTGGGGCGCGAAACGTAACCACAGGACATTCGCTATAATCACGCAGATGGGGCCAGGGGCCCAGCACCACCGGGACATTGTGCCTGGCTAATTCCGCAGCCAAAAGATGTGCATCGGTAGCATGTTCCAGAACAAGATCAAAGTCGAACTCCTCAGCAATTCCAATTACAGTCATAATATCGTGGACCCGATAGCAATGTACCCGCGCTGGATAACGCTTGGTTAGCAAGTCAGCCAAAGCCTCAAGGTGGAGATCCCTATCACCGGCCTCGTTGTTCGAGCGTTCCTTATATTCCCTCGCCCGTTGCATCTCCTCGCGTAGGATGGCGGCCATGGCCATACGAGTGGTCGGCATCATGTTCCTCTTGGTCCAGGTAGACTTCACCGTGGCACCCCACGCCATCTTAATCCCGGCCGGCTCTCGTAGAAGCATCTCCTCGACGGTGCCTCCCACAACTTTCAATACCGCGCCCTGTCCGCCGATCAGGCTACTGCTTCCTGGGATGATGAAGAGAGTGGTGACCCCGCCCATGAGAGCTTGGCGAAAGGCGGGGTCGGCTGGGTCTATGCCGTCAATAATCCTGGCTTGCGGTGAGCAAGGTTCAGCCGCCCCCCACTCATTAGGAATTAAACCGGCATGAGTATGCGCATCTATGAAACCTGGCAATACCACCTGCTCCGAGGCCTCTATGACCTCTGAACCTGGCGGCACAGTTAACTTTGGACCTCCCAAGGCAACGATCTTGCCGTCCTCAATAAGTAATGTGCCATGTTCAATTGGAGCAGCCGTCACAGGCATAAGCCAGCCATCTACTATAGCTAACACGATCACCCTCCGTCGATTCAGGATGTAGAAGAGTTCAGTTTGCCTTCAGATTGACACTTCCTTAACACAGGGTCTGGGGATCGAGGGCATCCCGCAGGCCGTCGCCGACAAAGTTGAACGAAGTCACTGTCAGAGCGATCAACAGACCGGGAAAAAAGACGATCCACCAGGCACTCCCCATGTAGATGCGCGCTTCCTGGAGCATATTCCCCCAACTCGCCTGTGGTGGCTGTACTCCAAGTCCCAGGAAGCTGAGGCCTGATTCGGCCAGGATCGCACTTGGCACACGCAGAGAGGCCGCTACAATGACTGACCCCAGGACATTGGGGACAATGTGGCGGAAGAGGATGCGAGCCCAGCTCCCGCCCAATGCAGTGGCTGCCAGGACATAGTCTCGCTCGCGCACTGACAGCACTTCGGCACGCACCAACCGGGCAGGCCCCATCCACCCTGTCAGCCCAATGACGGCCATCACGTTTAAGATATTAGGTTTCAGTAGAGTTTGCACGATCAAGATCAGGAAGAAAGAGGGAAAACAAATCATGATGTCCGTGAAGCGCATGATGAGGCTATCCACGAGCCCACCGCTATAGCCAGCCACAGCACCAATGAGAGTCCCTGTACCGATAGCGATGCCCATGGCAACGAACCCAACCGCCATGGAAACCCTGGCTCCATAGAGCGCGCGAGAGAAGTAATCGCGTCCCAGATTGTCGGTGCCGAAGGGATGATCGAAGGTAGGCGGCGTAGGTTCCCCACCTGCGCTGAGATCGATAGCGGCGGGATCATAAGGGGCGAGGACGGGGGCAAACACGGCAGCGATGATCAGAATCGTCAGAATGAAAAGCCCCCATACGGCTACCTTGTGACGCATGAAACGAGCGATGGCCAGTTGAGATGGCATCTTGGCCCGGTGCATGGAACTGACTTGCTGAACTCTTGGAAGTGCCGATTCCAATTCATCAGTCATAGCGGATCCTCGGATCAGCGACGGCGTACAGGATGTCCGCCAGAAGATTGCCAGAGACGAGCAGGATAGACGATAGCATAGTCACTGCCATGATAACGGGATAATCGCGCTGAAAGATGGACTGTATTCCGAGTCGCCCCATGCCGGGCCAGGCAAACACGGTCTCTATCAGAAAGGACCCATTCACCAGGCTAGACAGAGAGAAGCCGAGCCAGGTGATCACTGGTAGCAGGGCATTGCGCCAGGCATGACGAAAGAAGACAATGCTCTCTGGCAAGCCCTTGGCTCGGGCAGTGCGCACATAGTCCTCATGCAGCGCCTCCAGCATACTGGCTCGCTGATAGCGGAGCCAGCCCCCTATGTTGAGTATCACCGACGTCGCCACCGGCAATATGTAATATCGGGCAGTCTGAAGAAAACGTCCTTCCGCCGTTTCCGCGATGTCTTGCAGTGGTGCCATCCCACCAGCCGGTAGCCAACGTTGTCCAACGGCGAAGATGTTAATCAGCATGAGCGCGAGCCAGAAGCTAGGTAGCGAGAAGCCAATAAAGGTCATAACAGAAACAGTCTGGTCGAAGAGGGAATTCTGATAGCGAGCTGAGAGCACCCCCAGAGGCAAAGCGATGGCCAGGGTGATAACCAAGCCTATTACACTCAGACGCAAGGTGTTCAGTATACGCTCGCCTATGATCTGAGCCACAGGCCGACGGCTGATCAGGGAGTAGCCCATGTTGCCCCGCAACATGTTTCCCAGCCAGCGCAGGTATTGGACATATACAGGGGCATCCAGACCCATCTGGTGGCGCAGGTACGCTTCCTCTTCTGGAGACAGATCGTCCACGCCACGACGGTCTGTCATCGTCATCAGCGGGTCACCAGGCGCGAAATACATCACGGCGAAGGACAATATGGAAACGGCAAGAAGCAACGGAATAATCGCCAGCAAGCGACGGATGATGTATTTGGTCATAGGAGCACCTGTTGGAGGCATGGTGGACGGCGTACACCGTCCACCATGCCGACATTGACTGGCTTACTCTGTGATTTCGAGTTTCTCGGAGAAAAGGGCCTGATAGGAAGTGCTATCCACACCGCGCATATCATCAGGTAATCCCTTGAGGTGTGGATTGACCAGCAAACCGACGCTATAGAAGACCGTGGGGATGTAGGGCATATCATCCAGCGTGAGTTTCTGGATCTCAGCGTAGATAGCCTTTCGCTTCTCCAAGTCAGACTCGACCACTCCCTGGGCGAACAGTTCGTCGACACGCTCGTTGACGTATCCGAAGAGGTTGCGCCCACCTTGCGAGTGATAGACCACGCGCAGGTCGTCCGGGTCCAACGGGCTGGGTGTACCAGTAAAGCTGGCCTCGACGACTTCTGGATTTCCGCGCGCCTCGCGGAAGGCGGATGATTCCAGGAGCTGGATCTGCATATCAATGCCTACGTCCTTGTACCAGGCCTGGGTCACCGTCAACATATCCTGTGCCGTTTTCCAGCCTGTCTGGCCGATCATGGTGAAGCTAAGATTTTGCCCATTTTTGTCCACAAAGCCGTCGCCATCCGTGTCCGTCCAACCGGCCTCTTCCAGCAACTCCCTGGCCATATCGGGGTCGTAGGTGTACTTGGTTACATCCTGGTTATAGAAGCGGGACGTAACGCCATACGGGCTTATGATGTTATAGGCGGGTTCTGAGCCGTCGTAGACTTTTGTCAGGGCGTCGCGATCCAGGGCATAGGACATAGCCTGGCGGACCTTGACGTCGCCGAAAGCGGGTACCTTCGCCGGGTTCAGCCACAGGTACATGATGCCGCCCGGCAGGCTCCAATAGGCTTTGTAGTCATTTTCGGCCGCCCATGCATGATCCGTCGGCTCCTCGCTCTCGACTACGTCTATCTCGCCGGCCTTAAGCGCTGCTACGGCTGCTGCCGAGTCCGGAATCAGCCTCACGATCACAGCCTTGCAACCCGGTTTGCCGAGGTAGAAGTCATCGTTGGCCACGAAGGTCATGTGGTCGCCAGGCACCAGCTCCTTCCACATGAAGGGACCGGTCCCCACAGGGTTCTGATTGAAGGCTGCCGTGTTGATATCTGGCTCGTTCTCAAGCAGGTGCTTGGGCACAATCTGGATGGCAGGGATCTTGTAGATGAAAGGTGCATAGGGCTCCGGGAGAGTGAATTTCACGGTGTAGTCATCCACGGCCTCGCATGTCACATTCTCCCCGGCTACTTGCAGATTGTCTCGCAGGCCGGTCTCGGTGTCGGGGTCCAGTATCGCGGCCACGGTAAACGTCACATCGGCAGCGGTAAAGGGCTCGCCGTCGTGCCACTTCACGTCCTCGCGCAGGTAAAAGGTATAGGTCTTGCCGTCCGGCGAGATGTCCCAGCTCTCTGCGAGCCTCGGCACAGGGTTACCTTCTGCATCCAGGCGATAGAGTGGGTCGAACATGTACTCCAGGAGCTGAGATCCGGTCACGATAGGGTTGCCATGTTCAAATGGCCAGTATGCGGCGTAGCGATAGGTCCCGCGCGTGTCAGTCGCCGGGACGGGTGTATCCGTCGGTGGGGATTCTGTGGTAGGGGCCGTGGTAGCGGCCGTCACCGCTGCCGGTGGCGAGGTTGGCGTAGGGGGGGGCTCAGATGGGCTACAGGCCGTTACTAGCAGCGCTACTGCTAGCAACAAGGCAAATATTGAGAGAACCCTCTTGCTTTTCATTGTTCAATCCTCCTCATGTTGTCTCATCTGGTGGCGCTTTGCGCCGACTACAATTCTCTTCGAATAGGGGAACCTCACTGTTCGTTCAGATTCTCCTCCTTTCCTGGTCTTCGGCATCTTTGGCTCTCACCGAGAAATTGAGACGCTCTCAGGCGAACAAAAAGGCTGATTCATGACCACGATGTGGCCATCAGTCACAAGCGATCCGTTCTTACCTACCGTAGTCGTGTTGCTTCTCCTAACACTTATTTGTCCAGGACTTCAAGAAATCTCGCAATGTCTTGTTCATTGTTGTAACCGTGAGGGGAGACACGGATGTATTTCTTACCACGAGCATCCCAACGACAGGAGACAAGGACTTTTTGCGCGGTCAATTTGGCGTATGTGGCATCAGCATCAGGCACTTCAAAAGTGACAATGCCCGATCGGTGCTGAGGCTCCAGGTTGCTGAAGATAGAGTACCCGCGCTTCTGCAATTCCTCGATGAATAGATCGGTCAGTTCTAAAACGCGGGTTTCTATCTTGGCAATACCGACCGCCGTAAGCATCTCCACAGCCGCTTTAAGGCCGGCGATGCCTACACCGTTTGGAGTACCGATGTGAAATCGGTCTGCGTTGGACAGGAACGTCATATCATAATCCAGGTAGTCATCCTCGTTCGCTACTCCCCCCGCCCCGGTGAGAACGGGATGTACATCGGTAATGACTTCGCGCCGGCAGAACAAGAAGCCCTGCCCCTGCGGCCCAAGTAACCACTTTGGGCCGCCAGTGGCCAGGAAGTCAATCTGATAGACCCTGACATCCATAGGGATAACTCCCAGAGACTGGATCGCATCCACCACGAAATAGATGCCGCGCTGCCGGCAAAAAGCACCCATAGCCGCCAGGTCAGTGCGGTATCCACTCAGGAATTCCACGGTACTGACAGCAACTACCTTGGTGTGTTCAGTGACGACAGTCTTGAGAACGCCTACATCCAGTCCGCCCCTCCGGTGGGGGATAATACGAACCTGTACCTCTTTTTGCGCCAAGTTCATCCAAGGATAGACGTTCGCCGGATACTCCATGTCGGTCAAAATGACCTCATCGCCTGGTTTCAGGGGTAAGCCATTAGCGACCATGCTAATGCCGGTGGCTGTATTCTCGACGAAAGCAATCTCGTCGGGCGAGGCGTTGACCAACGCGGCGATAGCGGATCGAGCATCCTCGAAGGATGAAATCAATTCATCCCGATACTTGGGTCCGTACTGACGATGGAAGAGGTAGTTCTCCATCGCCTGCACAACGCAGATGGGCAAAGGAGCAACTGCAGCGTGGTTCAGGAAAACGTATTCGCTGACCAATGGGAATTGAGCTCTGAAATCGCCAAAGTTCATAATACTCAACCCTCTTCAGGCTTCTCCTTACCACTAGCATAAGCTACCATCTCAATCTCGATGGCCACATCCATGGGCAACTGATTTACCTCTATCGTGGAACGCGCAGGTGGATCGTTGGGGAAATACTCACCGTATACCTGATTGATGCTGGAGAATTGTCTCATGTCCTTGATAAAGAGAGTAGTCTTTACCACATCAGCGAATGAGAGATCCGCAGCAGCCAACACAGCCTTGAGGTTCTCTAACACGCGCCTCGTTTGGACCGTTATATCTCCCTTCACTATGCGTCCGGTCTCAGGATCAATGGGAATCTGCCCGCTGGTAAAGATGAAAGGGCTGACACACACAGCTTGAGAGTAGGGTCCAATTGCAGATGGAGCATCCTTTGTAGCGATGATCTTCTCGGTCATGTACTTCCTCCTTTGGAATTTGGAATTGCTCTATTGCTCCTCAGTCTCTTGGCTTCTGATTTCATCCAAGTAATTGTAGATTGTGTAGCGGGAAACGTCCAAAGCCTTTGCTACTTTCGCCACCGCTCGTCTGACGAGAAAGATACCCTGCTCGTCCAGTTGCCTCACCACCCTGAGTTTATCTTCTTTCTTCATCAGAGTGACCGGAATCCTCTGCTGCTCAATGATTTCCTCTATGTTGGAGCGCAGCATTGACTCTACATCATGAGTGAACGTCTCACGAGTCTCACCATCAAGAGGCTCCGTTTGACAAAAGCTATCAATAGCATGCCTCGCTACCATCCATTTGGTAATGTCAAAGTTGATGCAGAGGCAGCCAATGACTTCCCCCTTCTCATCGCGAATGAGAATGGTGGAGGATCTAAGTTCCTTACCATCAGAGGTGCGGCTGTGATAGTTAATCAAATCTTTCTTCAACTTGTCTCGGCGCATAAGACGCAAGACTAGATCCGTAAGAGGAGCTCCCACTTTGCGACCGGTCACATTTCCTGCTATGGCGATCACTGAATCCTGAGGATGGCTCAATTCGTGCAGGACAACCTCAGTATCATCGCCTAAAACCTTGGCCAAACTAGGAACAAGATATTTCAAGATTAATAATATGGGATGGATAGATGTTGGATTGTCTGACATTTCACCCTTTCTTGAAGTTGAGCCAGTCTCTCCGTCACCTCGATGATCTCAGGATGGTTCCCCAATTTGTGATCAGGGAGGGAATTATTCGCGGGCATAAACGATGGTATACCTATCTTTCCGGATCGCATTTACCTCCCCCCCATATATGCCAGTTTCCCGCGTCATTTCTCCATATCTGGGGGTATTCTCAGGGAGAGAACGGGCCACAGGCAAAGGCTGCGTTTCCGCAAATATCCCGTGCATCATCACAGCGTAGGGAACCATC
>DAOUEC010000195.1:0-5222 GCA_034430655.1 Anaerolineae bacterium | reverse complement strand
ATCCTCATCTTCACCGAGGCCCGCGACACGCTCTCGTACCTGGAAAACCGCATCCGCGAGTGGGGGTACTCCGTCTGCACCATCCACGGTGGGATGCGCCTGGAGGAACGCATCAGGGCCGAGGGCGTCTTCAAGAACGAGGCCCAGGTGCTGGTGGCCACCGAGGCCGCCGGCGAGGGCATCAACCTCCAGTTCTGCAACCTGATGATCAACTATGACATCCCCTGGAACCCCAACCGGCTGGAGCAGCGGATGGGCCGCATCCATCGCTACGGGCAGACCAAAGAGGTCTTCGTATTCAACCTGGTGGCCGAGGACACCCGCGAGGGCCGGGTGCTTATGCGGCTGTTTGGGAAACTGGAGGAGATCCGCCGGGCACTGGGCAGCGACAAGGTCTTTGACGTGCTGGGCGACATCTTCTACGGCAAGAACCTGTCCCAACTGATGCTGGAGGCTGCCGCCAGTGCCCGTAGTATGGATGAGATTCTGGCGGAACTGGACATCCAGGTGGACGAGGACTACATCGCCCAGGTGAAGGAGAATCTGGGGGAAAGCCTCGCCACCCGCTACATTGACTACACCCACATCCGTGAGATGGCCGACCGGGCGCGGGAGCACCGGCTCATCCCCGAGTACACCCAGGCGTTTTTCCAGAAGGCAATGGAGGCCGCCGGCGGCAACGGTGCGAAGGTCCGCGACCGTGGGGGTGGATTCCTCGCTGTGGATGCCATCCCCTACGAAGTACGTCGCATCGCCCAGGAGAACGGCTTCAAGAAACGTCACGGCCACCTCCAGCGGCGCTATCCGATAGTCGCCTTTGACAAGGACCTCGCCCGCTGGCACGCCAGGGCCGAGTTCGTCTCCTTTGGCCACCCGCTCTTTGAGGCGGTGCTGGCCTGGGTGGAGCAGAAACTGAGCGGCAGCCTCTCGCGGGGCGCAGTCTTCACCGACCCTGACGGCCGCCTGGACGGGGTGCTGCTGTTCTACGAGGGGGACGTGCGGGACGGCCTGGGACAGGTGGCCGGGCGTAGGCTCTTCGCCCTCTACACCGACCTGGGCACCGGCGAGGTTCGCCCCGCCAACCCGGCCCTCCTGTGGGACCTGGCGGAAGGCGGTAAGCCATCCGAGCTCTTTCGGGATTCCCCCGGGCAGGACATTGGAGTCCCCAACTTGTTGGGGGTGCGGCGCGACAGCCCCGAACAAGTTCGGGACTCCGCTGGGCCGTCCTTGGACCTGGAGGCCATCAAGCAACAGGCCCTGGGTGCGCTGCTGCCGACTCTCGCCGATTACAGGGAGAAACTGCAGGCCGAGCGAGAGCGCCAGGCCAGGATCAAGGAGAAGTACGGCGTCAAATCCCTGGAGCACCTCATCGTCCAGTTGGATGGAGACCTGATCGCCCTCTACACACGGCGGGAGCGAGGAGACAAGGTGGACCTGGCGATTTACAACAAGGAGGAGCAGAAACGCACCTACGAGGAGGCGTTGGCGGAGTTGCGGCGGACTGTTGGACAGGAGCGCAGCCTGACGATGGGCATGCCCCATTTCGTGGGGGCGGTGCGGGTAGTGCCCGCCCCCCAGGGCGACGTCGCTATGGAGATGGCAGAGCACCCGGACATCGAGCAGGTGGGGATGACGGTGACGATGGCCTACGAGCAGGGGCAGGGCCGGGAGCCGGAGGACGTCGCCGCCGAGAACCTGGGCTTCGACGTGCGCTCCACCGACCCAGGCTCAGGGAGCAAGCGCTACATCGAGGTCAAAGCCCGGGCAGAAGTGGGGCCGGTGGCACTGACCCAGAACGAGTGGTTCAAGGCCGGTCGCTTTGGCGCCGATTTCTACCTGTACGTGGTTCTCGACGCCGCCACGCAGCCCGAACTGTACATCATTCAGGACCCGGCAGCCAACCTGCAGCCCGATGAGCGCGTGGAGGTGCGTTATTTGGTGCCGGTGGGGGACATCACCGGCAAGGGAAAAAAGGTACAAGCCACTGATGTATTGACGGCACGCCATGATGATGTATAATATGATGTATATCAGCGTGAGGTTTCTACGATGACTAGAATGGTGCGTAAACAGGTCTATATCGAACCCTGGCAGGAGGCTATGCTCAAGCGGCTGGTGCAGACGCGGGGTATTAGCGAGGCTGAATTGATCCGGCAGGCGATTGAGCGGCATATCAGCAGTGGCCGATTGCAGTTTCTACCCCCCGACCCCACCGCCTGGGAGCAGGCATATCAGTTCATGTTGGACTTGCGCGCACGTGGTCCTGTCACGGGGCGGGGGCGAACCTGGAAACGGGAAGACTTGTATGAGGAACGGTTGAGCCGCTATGATCGCGATTCTGATTGACACGAACATACTGGTGTATGCACACGACCGCGCCGAATTTGACAAACAGGAGCGGGCCATTGAGACACTCAAGCAACTTCAGGAAACCGGCATCGGTCGCCTGAGTGCGCAGTGTCTGGGTGAGTTCTTTCGTGCAGTCACACGCGGACCGACCCCCAAACTTGCCATCGCCGAAGCGGCACTGCAAGTGGAACGGCTGGCACACGCCTTCCCGGTACTCGACGTCACGCCGCAGATTGTCATCGAAGCTACGCGCGGCGTGCAGGATCGGCAGATGGCGTACTGGGATGCACAGATCTGGGCGACCGCGCACCTCAACCAAATTCCCGTTGTCTTCAGCGAGGACTTCAACGTCGGGGCCGTCGTCGAGGGCGTTCGCTTTGTGAATCCCTTTGCCGACGATTTCCAGATCGAGGAGTGGGTGGCATGACCGGTGGCGCGACGACCGCTGGTGGCTACGCGCGCCGCCATCTGCCTCGCTTGCCTGATCCTCGGCTCTGTGGTATACTCTCTGTGCAGATAATCAGCAATGGCTGAAGTACAGACTAAGGAGGCAGCATGGACATGACCGTGCAAGTGCGCAAGCGAGGTGTGCTGACCTTGCCCGCGAGTCTGCGGGACAAGTATGGCGTTCGGGAGGGGGATACCTTCCGGTTGGTGGACCTGGACGGGATCTTCGTGCTGACGCCGATGGTGCCGATGGTGCCGGAACTGGCGCGGGAGATTGAACGGGCGCGAGTGGAGGCCGGTTTGAGCGTTGAGGAACTGGTGAAGAGCCTGCGAGAGCAACGCGAGCGGTACTACCAGGAGAAGTATGCCGCCGATCAGGCAACGTAAGCCCCGCGTCTTCGTGGACGCCAATGTGCTCTTTGCCGGGGCCGCTTCGCCCAGCGAACACGGCGCCAGCCTCGTCATCCTGCGGATGGGCGAGATCACCTTGATTGAACCCCTCACCTCTCAGCAGGTGATCGTTGAGGCAGAGCGCAACCTGGAGGAGAAACTCCCGCAGGCCCTCCCGGCCTTTCGGCTGCTGGTCAGCCGCTGCCTGCGGGTGGTTCCCGACCCCCGGCCAGAGGACCTTATGCCCCACGCCGGCATCGCCGATCCCAAGGATCTGCCCATCCTGGTCGCCGCCGTGCGGGAGGGGTGCCCCTGGCTGGTCACCTTCAACGTGCGCCATTTTCAGCCGGGTCACCCGAATGTCACAATACTGCGCCCGGGAGATTTCGTACTGCATGTCCGGGGCTTGCTGGCCCACCTCAGTCTTGCAGAAGAGGAAGTACGATGACCGACCGTCGTTTCATCGAGGAATCCTTCCCCGTCAAAGAAGGGGATCACTCAGCCAGTCGGGGCGGCCTCGCACAGTCCCCGATGGTTGCCCTCTTCTCCGACACCCGACCCGCGGCCGAAGCGGTGCTGATCGGGCTTTTGCGCCAGGCTCCGCCGTGGCGCAAGTTGCACATGGTGGGCCAACTGAACCAGACCGTGCGCACGCTGGCCCTCAGCGGGCTACGCCAACGGTACCCCGAGGCCACTCCCCAGGAGTTGCGTCGTCGCCTGGCCGACCTGTTGCTCGGCCCCGACCTTGCCGCCCTGGTATACGGTCCACTGGAAGTGCAGGAGGCTCCCGATGCTGTCTGAACCCATAGCCGTGACGTTGTTGGTCATTGAGGCGTTGGACACATTGGGCGTGCCGTACCTGATCGGCGGCTCGCAGGCCAGCGCCGTGCAAGGCGTTGCCCGGGCCACAGCGGACACCGACCTGGTGGCCGATTTGCGTTTTGAGCACGCCGAACCCCTGGCCCAGGCCCTGATTGACGCTTTCTACGTGGATGCCGAATCCATCCGGGACGCTGTCCGCCGCCGCAGCAGTTTCAACGTCATCCACCTGGAGACAATGTTCAAGGTGGACGTTTTCGTCCGCAAACAGCGGCCCTTTGACCAGACGCAATTCGAACGTCGTACAACCCAGGTGGTCGCCACCGATCCGGAACGCACGGCCTACGTCGCCAGTCCCGAAGACATCGTCCTGGCAAAACTGGAGTGGTATCGCATGGGCGGCGAGGTCTCGGACCGCCAGTGGCGCGACGTGTTGGGAGTCCTCAAAGTGCAGGGGGAGCGGCTTGATTTGGTGTATCTCCGCCGCTGGGCGGCTGCATTGGGGGTGGCCGACCTGTTGGAGAAGGCCCTGACCGCAGCAGAACACAAGGAGAATGTATGACCGACCGTCGCTTCATCGAGGAGTCCTTCCCCGTCAAAGAAGTCAGCGCCATTTCGGCCAGGGAGAAGAACATCCGCCACGGGCACATCTCCACGCTGCACATCTGGTGGGCGCGGCGGCCCCTGGCCTCCTCCCGCGCTACTGCTTATGCCGCTCTTACCCCCGCGGCCGACGACGTCACCGAGTGGCAAAAGCAGCGAGATTTCATCGTCGAGTTGAGCAAGTGGGAGAACTCGCTCGATCCTGCCATCCTGGAAAAAGCCCGCCGGGACATCCTGGAGGCCCACGCCGAACGCCTGAGCGCGGAGCGGGGAGAACCGGTCACTGTGGAGGACATTGAGGCCGGTCGCGCCCCCCGCCCGCGGGTGCTGGACCCCTTCGCCGGGGGCGGGGCCATCCCGCTGGAGGCGCTGCGCCTGGGCTGCGAGACCTACGCCAGCGACTACAACCCCGTCGCGGTGCTGATTCTCAAGGCGACTTTGGAATATCCACAGAAGTATGGCACACGGATAAACACGGATGCGACAGATGAACACGGATTTCTAAAAAGTATCCGTGCCAATCCGTCCGATCCGCGTGAATCCGTGTTCTATTTGCCCGGGCTGGAAGACACCTCTATCACCAACCCCCTGCTGGAGGCGGTGAAGTGGTGGGG
>DAOUEC010000194.1:0-5499 GCA_034430655.1 Anaerolineae bacterium | reverse complement strand
GCCGAGCGGGCCGATGTGTTACGCGGCCCGCACCTGGTCGTGCTGGCTTACGACGCCCCCTACTACCTGGACGCGACCGAGATCAGCAAATTGAGCGCCTACTACGTGGCCTACAGCCGGATAGGATCTTTTATTGAGGCCTCGGTGCGGGCGCTGTTTAGTCAGCCTGCGCCGGAGGGGACCTTGCCAGTCAGTGTGGCTGGTATCAACTATGACCTGCTGATCCAGGCCTCTCCCGACCCTGAGCAGGCCATCGCTCTCTACATCGGCGAGCCGCCCGAGGAGGGGCAGCCGACACCTGAGCCTCCTCAACTTAAGGTCGGCGATGAGCTAGAGTTGCGCACTGGAGCGATCGTGGATCACAATGGCCATCTAGTGCCCGATGGCACTCCCGTCCAGTTTATCTTCACCTATCCGCAAGAAGGGTTGGTGGAGCACTCCGTTCTGGCGACCACCCGTGATGGCGTGGTCGAAACGACGTATATGCTGGAGCGAACAGGCCAACTTGATATATCCATCCAGGCGGACCCCGTGCCACGCGCAATCTGCCTGCAAATCACGATCCCTGAGGGTGAACCAGCCATCATCTGGACACCCACGCCTATGCCCACGCTTACGTCCGCGCCGGCGCCAACGCCTACGCCGGAGCCAGAACCAGTGCTTGAAGAGACACCGCAACCTACACCTGGTCTGGGAGACGAAGGAGAAGAAGAAGAGATGCCTGTTGCAGACGACGGGGCTGGGCTACTGGATCTGGCGCTGGCGCTGATGGGCGTCCTGATCGTCGGCGGTATGGGGTATTACGTTGTGCGCCTTAACAACAGCCCAGCCAGCCGGGCCTTGCGCGTGGCGCTGTGGTGCGTGATAGGTGGCCTCGCGCTGTACCTGGCCTACGCTCTGCGTGTGCCCGGGGCTGCCTGGCTGCACGAACTGGGCGGCGTGTGGGCCGCAGGATGGATGGCGCTGCTCGGCGGGGCGGTGTCGCTGGTCATCGCGTGGATTGCCAACAAGCGCCCATTCGCCAATTAGCAATCCGGCGGCGTGGAGGGTGCCTGTGCTGGCTGCTAACCGCTAGTGCAAGAAGGTCACCAATATGACGAGAGTGAGCATCACTCCGGCCAGTGCCAGCAGGCTGCGGTTTTCGACCAGCGCCTGGTGCCATTCTCCTTGCGCGGGAACCAGGGGGAGCAGGGAAGAAGGGAGGGAGTTGGCGTGTAGCAGTTCGCGAAACGCTGCTACGTTCGGTGGGCGTGGATTGGGATGCATGGCGATGGCTGCCAGGATAGCACGCTCTGTGGCAGGAGAGATGCGTGGATTGATCGCTCGCGGGAACACGAGCGCGTTGGGGTTGAGGAAACGCTGCTTGGCATCTGCTGGAGGTTGATTGGTCAAAAGGTGGTAGAGTGTAGCGCCAAGCGAGTAGATATCGGAGCGAGTGTCGGTGTGACCGGTATCCCCACCATACTGCTCCAGTGGGGTATAGGCGAGGGTGCCCCGGCCTTGCAGGATGGTGATGGTGTGGGAGTCGTCCGCCGCCAGCAGTTTGACCAGCCCGAAGTCCACCAGTTTAATCAGCCCACCGGGGGTCAACTTGATGTTGGCCGGTTTGATGTCGCGGTGGAGCACGGGAGGGTTCTGGTTGTGGAGGTACTCCAGCGCATCGCACAACTGATCGGCCCACCGGAGCACCTGTCGCTCGTCGAGGAATTCTCCCTGGCGACGCTTATCCTCCATCAGGTGGCGCAGGTCCGGCCCGTCTACAAAGTCCATCACCAGGTACTCGCGCCCACCTTCGCTGAAGGTGTCGGAGACCTTGGGCAGGTTGGGGTAGTCCAGCCGCGCCAGGGTGAAGGCCTCGCGGCGGAACTGCTCCTGGGCCTGAGTCAGCGCCTCCGGCGTGGCGTCGGGGTCTGGGCGGACCTCCTTGACCGCACAGATACGGCCTTCCAGGCGCAGGTCCCCGGCGCGGTATACCGCGCCCATGCCCCCCTGGCCAACAGGCGCGATGATTTTGTACCGTCCACGCAGGACGGTTTTGGGTGCAAGCAGGCGGGCCATGTTTTCTCTTCTTCTCTTCGTTGCGGCTGCATTTCATCATAAGCGAGAAGGGCGATTCTGTCAAGTAGCTTACCTGTCCTAAGGAGGTTGTGATGACACGACAGGACATGCCAATGCTCATCGTCTACGAGGGAGAACTGGAGGGGCAGCGCTGGGTCATCGAGCGGGATCAGGTGATTATCGGACGAGGGTCGGATTGCGCCATCATGTTACCGGAACGGCAGGTCTCGCGCCATCACGCCCGAATCGAATGGGACGGCGGCGGCTACCTGCTGCGCGATCTGGGGAGCAAGAACGGCACTCACGTCAATGGCCAGGAGGTACGCGATAGGCCGTACCGTCTGAAGGATGGGGACGAGATACAGATCGCGCTATGTGTCAAGATGGGCTTCGTGGGCGCTGACGCGACATTGCCGTTGGAGTTAACCGGCCCCGACAGGGGATTGCGCATTGACCGGGCGGCCAGAAGGGTCTTCATCGGGGGGCACGAGTTGACCCCGCCTCTCTCGGTGGCTCAGTACCGGCTGTTGGAGTTGTTGCTCGACCACGAAGGTGAGGTGGTTGCGCGGGATGCAATCGTGGCGGCTGTGTGGTCTGAAGAGGAGACGGTGGGCATCTCCGAGCAGGCGATTGACGCGCTGGTGCGCCGCCTGCGCGACCGCATCTCGGCCGTGGACCCAGATCACGCCTACATCGTCACCGTGCGGGGGCACGGGTTCCGGTTGGAGAACCGGTGAGTCAATGACCAATGACCAATGAACAATGACCAATGAACAATGAAGCAATGGTCTGGGGCGGGGTCATCCCTGTACCTCCGCCTGCAGGCGGGCCACCATCGCCCGAGTGTCCCGGCCCACAAAGCGAGTCCCCCATAGGCCCACCAGCCCGCCCACCAGGGCCACTAGCAGTGTCATCACCATGCCCAGCCGCAGGTCGCCTGTTTGGTCGGAAAACCAGCCGACGACGGGGGGGGCCGTGGCGTAGCCGAGGATGTGGATGACGAGCAGGTAGAAGGCAGTGGCCGTGGCTCGCAGGTTGGGACGGGTGACCTGGTGCACCAGCGGCCCCATGCACGGGGAGTAAAAAGTGAACAGGTACATCGCCGGCGCTGCCAGGACAACGAAAAGCGTCCGGTCCGGGACCAGGATGGCGGCCAGGGCCAACGGAGAAGCGACGACGAAACTGGCGCCGATGGTCAGGAGACGCCCGCTGGGAGTGCGGTGGAGGAGCCGGTCGGCCAGGAAACCACCTGAGAGCACACCGGCCGCGCCGGTCAGGACGGTGACAGCCCCGATGAGGAGCCCGGCCTCATTTTCGCTGAAGCCATGAACCCGCACGGCGAAACTGGGCAGCCAGTAGACCAGCCCGCCGGTGGCGAACGAGATGAGTGTTCCGGCCACGTACACCACGAGCATGGTGGGCACGGCCAGCAGTTCCTTCATCGTTGTCGTGGCGGGGATGGCCGGGGAACGCGCGGCTTCCGCTCCGGCTTCCAGGGTCTGATAGTCGCTCTGGCCCTTATCGGGTTCGGGCAGGAACCACACCAGGACGGCCAGGATGAAGCCGGGGAGGGCGGTGACGTAGAAGACGGGACGCCAGCCCAGCGCCCTGCCCAGCACCCCACCCAGCGCATAACCGGCCGCTGAGCCCAGCATCATCCCCAGGTCGTGGAAGCCCACCGCTCGGGAGCGATGGGTGGGCGGGAAGACGTCGCTCAGCCAGGCCAGGGCAGAGGGGCCGTAGCCTGCCTCACCCAGCCCCAAAGCGGCCCGCCCCAACAGGAGCATCCAGTAGGAGACGGACGCTCCGGCCACGGCCATCGCCCCGCTCCAGACGACCATCGCCAGGGCGATCACTTTCCGACGCAGCCAGCGGTCGGAGAGGACGGCGATGGGAACAGGAGCCAGAGCGTACAGCACCTCGAAGGCCGTGCCCAACAATCCCACCTGAGCGTCAGTGAGGTGCCAGTAGCCTTTGAGGGTAGGGGCCAGCGCGGCGATGACCTGGCGGTCCAGGAAGTTGATGAAGTTGGCGCTGGAGAGCACCACAAGTGTGATGCGGGCCAGCCGAGAGGCTTTCACCTGTGCGTTCCCTTTGTCGTCTCCTGCCAGGCCCACCCCACGCCGGCGATTTCCTGTCCGCAGCGGGGGCAGCGACCATCGGGCGTGACGTCACAGCGCAGCAGCCGCAGGAGCCCCCGCCTGACCAGTATTGCACCGCAATGCGGACAAGAGGTGTGCTCACCGGGGTGAGCGGGGACGTTGCCCAGGTAGACGTAGCGCAGGCCAGCCTGCAGACCGATCGCCCGTGCTCGTTCCAGTGTTACGATGGGAGTGGGCGGGGCGGTGAAGTGGTAAGCCGGGTAGTAGCGGCTGAGGTGCCAGGGGGTATCGTGGCCCAGGTCGGCGACGATGCGGCGGGCGATGCCCTCCAGACATCTGTCGTCGTCGTTCACCCCGGAGATGACCAGCGTGGTCAGTTCGATCCACACGCCCAGTTCACGCGCCCGGCGGCAGTTGCGCCACACACTCTCGACGTCGGCCTGGCAGTAGCGGTGCACCGCTTCTGTGTCTCCTTTGACGTCCACGTTCATCCCGTCGAGCCCGGCCTCGACCAGCAGTTCGAGTGCGGCTGTGGTCATGTAGCCATTGGTGACGAAGGTGTTGTAGAGACCGGCCCCCCGCGCCAGGGGAAAGAGTTCCAGTGACCATTCCAGGCTCAACGTGGGCTCGTTGAAACTGATGGAGGTGCCCCGGCAGCCGCGCTGTCGGGCGCGGGCGACGAATTCCCGAGGCGGGATGAACTCACCGCCGGAGGGAGGTTGCTTGCTGATGTCCCAGTTCTGGCACCAGGGGCAGGCGAAGTTACAGGACCAGGAGCCGGTGGTGAGAGCCACTGAGCCGGGGTAGAAGTGGTAGAGCGGCTTCTTCTCGATGGGGTTGCAGGAAAGCGATGAGACCGCGCTGTAAATGAGCGTGTAGAGTGTGCCGGCGCGGTTCTGCCGCGTGCGGCACCAGCCCACCTGTCCGTCGGCCAGTTCGCAGCGCCGTTCGCAAGTCAGGCAGCGCACTTTGTCGCCGGCCGGCTCTTGCAATCGTGCCTGGTGGATGAATGGGGCGCACATCGTGACTTGTGATGCTTTTTGCTTTTCGTAGGCTGGGGATAGGCGATCATAGATGTACTCGTAGAAGCCCACCCCCTGCTTTTTCGCTGTGGCTGCCAGTGTCGCAAACGCCTCAGCGATTACATTGTTGGCTCCTCCCGATGGTCTCTCTCAATGGGACATTTGCAGGCGATCCCTTCGTCCATCCCCTCAGGCCAGCAACGGTTGGCCGAGATACAGGATGAGCGCTCCTGCAACCCTGTGCGCAGCCGGTTCGGCAAGTCCGGCTCACATAATAGAGGACGACAGAGGGAGATGAAGTCGGCTTCGCCAGCGAC
>DAOUEC010000193.1:0-7537 GCA_034430655.1 Anaerolineae bacterium | reverse complement strand
ATGATCTCCAGGCTGTTGGCAGACTGGACATTCACATTGACGGACGGTCTTTTCCGACATCATACTCCCCTCTACTGCAATATGAGGGTATTATACCATAATACGAAGTTGTTTTTGAACCATTACTAAGTACTACGGCGACGACCATCTCTGGATTGTGCTCGCCATCACCGCCTATCTGAAGGAAACGGGGTACTTCGCCTTCCTGGATGAAGTGATCCCCTACTACGAAAAGGACCAAGCGGAACGTCGTGTAGAATCAGGCACGGTCCTCGACCATATGTGCCGGGCTGTCACGTTCACGCGAGACCACATAGGAGCCCATGGGCTGCCGTTGCTGGGATTCGCCGACTGGAACGACACCGTCAATTTGCGGGCCGGGGCGGAGTCCCTGTTCGTGGCAAACCTGTACGGCAAGGCTTTGTTGGAAATGATCGCACTCGCCCGGCATCTCGGCGACGCGGAAGCGGCTGCCCGATATGCTGCCGATTACGAGACGATGCGGCGGCGGGTGAACGAACATGCCTGGGATGGCGAGTGGTACGTGAGATACTTTGACGCCGACGGGAGCCCTATTGGTTCCCACGCGAACACTGAGGGGCAAATCTACGCCAACGGGCAATCCTGGCCGGTTATCTCCGGTTTTGCTCCCCCGGACCGGGCAAGGGTCGCCCTGGACGCCATCTATCGGCGACTCAACACCCGTCACGGCATTAAGTTGAGTACGCCGGGGTACGATGGCTTCGATCCGGTGAAGGGAGGGATCACCACCTATCCGCCCGGCGCGAAGGAGAACGGCGGCATCTTTCTACACGCCAATCCCTGGGTCATCATTGCCGAGACGATCGTGGGGAACGGAGACCGGGCCTTCGAGTATTACAGCCAGATCAATCCGGTGGCCAAAAACGACCGGATTGACGAGTTTGAGTGCGAACCATACGTCTACTCTCAAAACATCCTGGGCGACGAGCATCCCCAGTTCGGATTGGCTCGTAACAGTTGGCTTTCGGGCACGGCTTCCTGGGCCTACCAGGCGGCCACCCAATACATCCTGGGCGTCAGGCCGACTTACGAGGGACTTCAAATCAGCCCCTGTATACCCAGCAAGTGGGATGGCTTCAAGGTGACCAGGGAGTTTAGAGATGCAGTTTACTCAATCGAGGTCAAGAACCCTGATCACGTCTGCGGAGGGGTGAAGTCAGTCAAGGTGGACGACAGGGAAATCAAAGGCGATGTTGTGCCTGTTTTTGAGGACGGCAAAACTCACCCGGTGGAAGTGGTGATGGGTTGAGAGGGCCTCATCCCCCCGTGCGTGCGTGTCAAGTCAAATGAAAATGAGACCGAAAGGGGATCGTTCAGTCAAATGAAAGTGAGACCGAGCTGTCCCCCTGTTTTGTGGTATAAGGTCCTACGCTCACGAGGATCACGTGACGGGGGGCGGCCAGGACAAGGAAAGGAAAAAAGCCAGCCAGGGTTGACCTTTCTCCCCTCCCCGTTTGTGGGTAAATGTATGATATCACGAAGGGGAAGGGGGGACAACCTCGACCACTATACCTGACCCCATGAGTATGTGGTGGGTACCACAATCGGGAATTGTCAAGAGTCGTCCTTTTCTTGCTTTGGACTCGAGTACGTCGCCAGTGTTTGGAAAACGCCTTCTGCTATCCCTGGGACAGCGCCGGGCAGGGAGAAGATGCAGTCAATCCAGTCATAGATTTCCTGCCGTAACTGACGTGGGTTGGTCTGGTTTCGTAGGACCTCCAGTCACTCTCGGTGTTGCTGGGTGATGGCATCGGTGGCGCAGAGGCAGTCGAAAGGAGTACTGGCCTAGTCGTGCTTCGGTTTCACCCGCGTCGGTTGGCCATCCTCCAAGATCACGGTCTTCTCGATCAAGTGCATCACCGGCTGGGAGAGGTTGTAGTAGAGCCACATCAGTGGCGGCCCCTGCCCTCCTGGCACCTGCTCTCAAGGTTCGCCTGCATCTGGGCCTCGAGCCACTCGTCCAGCAGTTGCCGGGAGAACCGCCACACCCGGCCGACTTTGACGGCAGGAATCTCACCCTTTGCTGCCAGGCGGTAGAGGGTCGCCTGTGCGATGCGCAGGTAGTCTGTTGCCTCCTCCGCCGTCAAGACGTCGTGTTCATTCACCAGCTTCTCCAGTCCCCTCCACGCCACGTTCCACATCAGGCATCTGTCTACGCGCCGACCTCCGCCAGCAACGTCGGGTCCAGCGTGTCCAGCACGTCCTGCGAGCCATCCGACCCGCGAGCAGATATCCGATGGGCCATCATCCCTGCCGAGTCGCCCTCTCCTCGCCTCGGTCTTGCCGGGTGTGGTACTTCGACGTGAGCCAGCTGTGCGCGGGGAAGCGGCTCATGGTCATAATTGGAGGGAACTGCGCAGATTGAGTATTGGTGTTCTTATACCTTGCCCTCTGTCCCGCTTCAAGGCATAATGACTCTGATCGCATTGGCTAATCGGATCGAGACCGTGGTTGGAAACGGAATGGGGGCCTGATGGGCAAAGTCCAAACGGCGACGATCCAGACAGACGTGCCGGTCCGCTTGCTGGCCGAAATGCAGACGCTGGTTGAAGCAGGTTGGTTTCGTGATCTGGACGGGCTGATGCTGAATGCCTTGCGTCGGTTTGTCGAGCTCCATCGCGCCGAGTTGGTGGAGCGTTTCATAAGGGAGGATGTAGAGTGGGGTCTACACGGTGACGAGTAGATCCCCCCTCGACATCGTCTGCAACGTCAGGTCTCTGATACACCTCGACGAACTGAGCCACCTGGAACTGTTAGACAACGAACGCGCGTTTGACAAGTGGAGCCTTCTCTTGTATAATCTGCGCACTGTATCGTGGTACGCTGGGTTCTTAGAAACCTGAGAGCGTAAGGCCACCCTAAAATGGGTGGCCCAACAGTCCAGAGTATACGTACTAGGATTGGAGCTCATAACCCGGAGGTCCCAGGTTCGAATCCTGGCCCCGCTACCTAGACGGTACTCTAGACCGCAGGGCTATCCTAATTAGGGTAGCCCTGCGGTCTTCGGTTTCTGGAGCCTGCTCAGTCCTCCGAATCTCCGTGAGCGTATCACGCTGGGGACAGAGCGGCCTACCGCCACCACTGGCCTCAATCTGGCTTGGCTGATCGAAATGGGTTACACTGTGCGAACCAAAGCCCATCACGGCAGCACAGCCGACAGCCTGCGGCGGCGTGTCTCGTCCAAGACAAAATGGACCCGCGTCGGACGTAATGCCGATGCGGTGTATATGGGAGACTATTCCCACAATGATTGTCCTTATCCACTTCAAGCTATGCTGGTGCGCTATCACCTGCCAGAGGAAACGCGCTACACTGCTCTGCTCTACTACGACGAAACCCCGCCTCCACCGCTGCCAGAGTGGTTCGCGCAATACAATGCCCGTCAAACCATCGAAGCAGGCATCAAAGAGGGAAAGGGGGTGTTCACCCTGAAGCGCCATCTGGTGCGGTCGCCTATCGGGATGCGACTCCAAGAACAGTTTGCTCTGTTCGGAGCCAACTTTGTCCGCTGGGCTGCCGCCTGGGTCAGAGACTTGCTGCGCCAAGTCAATCACAACTTCACCAGTGCTCTTGGCCAGGTCAAAACATTGGTGCGCACTGTCTCCCATGCCCGTGCACGTTGGGTGCGCAATGACCTCGGTCACACCTTGATCTTCGACGAGGATGGCCCATTTGCTGGGACTGTTATTTGCTTGTCTGGCCTGGTAGCTGTTCAGTTGGCTTTGCATCTGTTCAAATTCGAGCCTTCATGAAACATGTGCCTTCTGATTGCGCAACCGTTACGACAGAATTCACGACCGGGCATAGGCTTTCAATGGGAGTCAACCGACTTAAATGAGATGGAAGACATTCGCGAAAAAAACCTTCGCCAGCTTGTACGACAGTCCTTCACAGATGCTGCGGCGGATCTGTTCTGAAAGCTCACGACTGTGCGGCCGAACGGTTTGGCGAGAGCTTTAGCGGACACACCCGTTTTGCCCTTCAGCGCGTAGATCTTGACCGGCAAGCCCAGCCGATCGAATATCTTGTAGACTGTCCTGCCGCTGACCTTGGCAATCCCACATGTCTTCAATTCGGCGGCGATGCGATGCCCACCCCAACCCAACTGATGCCGCAAAGTGAAGATGATCCCGACTACTGTGTCCGGCACACGAAAGGTGATCTGCTTGGGACGACGCGACTTGGGCCGCAATGCCCTGTAGTCGCCATTGGTACTCTGAAGCCCGCCCCTTTCAAACAGGTCATTGACGCTGTTGTGAAGATTCTGCAAGCCAGCCTTGCGCCGTAGCATACACTGCCCGAACAACGTCACGATCCCCACCGCGTCTCGGATCACCTCAGCGTCGGGGCTGCGGGCCAGGTCCTGGCCGAACTGGGCCAGGGGCAACCCCAGGCATACGATCAAGAGCTCGCGCATGGACAACCCCTTGAAGCCCATCCTTTTCTTCTTGATGCGGCGCGGAATCTCCCCTCGTCCAGTCATTTAGCTTGTACCTCTTCTCCCGGTTCTCCCCGCTCGGGCGAGAAACGCCTGCTTGCGCAGCCAGACGCCGGGCAGTTGTTCGTCCGCGAGCCCCAGGGATTGGGCGATCTGGGTGGCCTGGTCGGCGAAGGCCGGCCACACCACGTCGAGGCCTGCATCCCCTGATTCACATTCCTGCGCGAAGGCTGGCGAGGCTACCGCGAGGGCCAGCCCCACCACCAGCACCATTGTTGCTGCTCGGCTCATTTCCCTCCATTTGCGTTTGCATCGTGGTCCCACAGTCTCTCCTCCCAGCCCCTATGCCGCCTGCCAAAACACTGTCTCCACACCGTCGAAGGCAACTCGAACACCATCTTGCAGACGTTGTGGCCGGTCCTCACGCCATCGACGTAGGTGCCGTTACTGGAGCCCTCGTCCTTCACCACCCAGCGGCCTCGATGGTTATTGTAGTACAGCCGGGCGTGATGGCGCGATACGGTGTCCCACCCCACCATAGCGGTTGTGACGACCAGGTCGTTGTCGTGCGCCCGTCCCACGCGCAGCGACGACGCTGTCAGGTCAAAGCACAGTACGTTTCCACCGGTCGAGGTGATAAGAAGCGTGGCCGGAGGTACCGCTTGACCGCTATCGGTGGTCAGTTCGAGGCTCTTTCTCGCCTTTTCGCCGCGACGTACTCCTAACCTGGCAAAGCCAGAACCAAACAGGTTTTAACTTGTGCTGAATGAAGTAGTAGGCTATATTTGCTCAACCCGAACTGTTTGCAAGGAGTTGAGCAATGGCAACCAAACTTCTATCTGAAAAGTACAGTGCGGATTTGCATGGCGTTTTGAACTGCTACGACCGCATCATTATCACCGGCAATGTACATCCATTCTGTTACGCCAAGGGGATGACCGGATATCTATACGCTCACAATATTCGCATCTTCGATTACCCAATGTTTGCAAAACCTCTACGTGATACCATTCGAGCCAATGCAGAAGCCGTGGCCAAGGAACACGATCTGGAAATCGAGTTTATCAGGAAAAGCAAGCAGTTTCGCAAGCAAGATCGCATCCGGAAGATCCTGGAAACTCGTGGTGACCATCCAGGATTAGTGCATATCTTCTCCGCGATGGAGACATGTACAGCTTACCAACCATGGCATAATAAGCAAACACACAAGACCTATGTGAAAAGCAGGTTCGGCAAGTGTCTCCACTACTATTTCTACTTTATTGATGAAGAGCTGGGGCTATGCTATTTACGGGTTCCAACTTGGTGTCCCTTCCGCTTGCAGTTCTACTTCAATGGGCACAACTGGTTAGCCAACCAATTGAAACAACATGGCATCGCCTTTGAGCAGTACGACAATGCGTTTCTTGAAATTGCCGATTTCGGCACGGTCAATCAACTGGCAGCCCAACTCGATGTCGAGCAGTTGCATGCCAAACTGAATAGTATCGCTCAACAGTATTGCCCGGTAGTCGCAGACTTGGGATTGCAGTACAGTTGGAGTATCTCGCAAGCCGAGTATGCCACCGATTTGGTCTTCAAATGCCAACAGACCTTGCAAGCTTTTTACCCTCATCTCTTGGAAACCCTAATCCAGGCTGTCAAACCAGCCGATATTGCCACGTTCTTGGGTCGCAAAATGCATGGCAACTACCAAGGAGAGATGGGCAACCGCTTCAATGAGCGTTGGCTAGGCACCCGCATCAAGCACCACATGGGCCCAGTCTCGATCAAGATGTATGACAAGTTCTACATTATCTTACGCCTTGAAACCACTACGGTAGATGTTTCCTTCTTCAAGCAATATCGCCAAGTGCATCATCGAGACGGCACCACCACAACCAAGTGGGCACCGATGAAAAAAACCATCTACAGCTTGCCCGCCTTGCAGGAGGCTTTGCTGGCTGCCAACCGGCGCTATCTCAAGTTCATCTCCGAGGTCGAGACCCCAGAAGTCGGCGTGCAAAAACTGCATCGGTTGGCTGAAACCAAGGAGGAAAACCACCGCCGGTACAAGGGCTTCAATCTCCTCTCAGAGGAGGATGCCTCTTTTTTTCGGCTCTTGATGCGCGGTGAGTTCTTCATCAGCGGTTTCACCAACAAAGGCCTGCGCCAACATCTTCTGCACAAAAACTCGGGCCAAATCAGTCGGCTGCTCAAGCGATCGCGGGTTCACGGATTGATTAAGAAGGTTGGCAGGCGGTACAAATACTACCTCACTGAGTTCGGCCGTCAGGTTGTTATGATGGCCTTGAAACTGCGTGAGATGGTCATTATTCCTGGGCTTGCATGTGGCCTGGAAGCTCAGGCTTGAAATCCTTGCTTTTTGTACCAGAATTTGATTGTTTAGGTACTAGGAATCTGCCCAGATTGGCTACCACCTCCTCAGCGCTTGTCTCATCACAAATCGCTACATAGGGGAATCCACCGTTTGTTCGAGTGAGAAGTCCGGCTTGCCACAATAGGTCGATATCCGATGCGTTGGAACCAGGTATCGTTAGATACCTTAAGGGACGATCAACGCCTGCTTCCCGTCGGCGCTCGACGAAGTCTTGGATGACTTGAAGCCAGCCGAAGTGACGAATGAATTGTTTTATCGGATCACGATCCCAAACGGAGACAGTGACCTGACGTTTGGCGTGTTCGCGATATCGTCGAGCTTCTTCCTCGAACCTTGGACTGCGCTCTTGCCGTTTAGACATCGTTGCAAGCCCCCTATTGCTTCAACAGGATATCTTCGAGAAGGGCTAGTACTTGTTCAGCAGATGCGCCTGCTGCGATAGCCGCTCTTACCGGAATTAGCAGTTGTTGATATAGAAGACGTTCCGAGCGCGAACGAGGCCAGCGAGGTGAGCTATCATATACAGCTATCTGGTTATCTCCTACGGCATACGGCTGCGGATTGTCCTGATCAGAAAACTCGAGAACGAACTTACCTGTCAAGCGACAATTAGAAATGGACATCGACGACAATTAAAAATGCCCATGCCGAGAGGTCAGCTCTCAGCGTCCTGGGCA
>DAOUEC010000192.1:0-20238 GCA_034430655.1 Anaerolineae bacterium | reverse complement strand
TTAAGAACTCAAAATAGGACACGGATAGTCACGGATCAGACGGACTCTCACTGATTTTTCTGTGTTTATCCGTACAATCCGTGTTGATCCGTGTTCCATTCATCTGCCTGTGTCGTCAAAGAAGGAGTTCTCAAACTACCCCAATGTACCGAAAGGTGGGTTGGCTTGACCGCCCTGACTCTGAGCCAGTTACGCTGGGTCGCCTACGCGCTGCTGATCGCTTCCGCTATCCCGGCTGGACTGGCTACCCTTCAATTCATCAAAGCGCGCCGCGCCCCGTACTACGTCATGCGCCAGGGGGCCCTCAGGCGCGCCACGCGCTGGACGCTGACGATGCTGGTGCTACAGGCGTTGGCCGTCGCCCTGCTGATCGTAATCCCGCGCCTGGCGACCATCGCGCACCGGCCTGAAGAGCCAGTGCTGGATACCCCTACCCCCACCTTGACTGCGACCGTCACGCCCACCCCGCGCCCCACCCGCACGTCGACCGTCACACCCACCCGCCGGCCCACGGCGACCCCGCCCCTGATCCCTACGCTCACGCCGGCCGTGGCCCCACCCGACGTGGCGCTGACGCCGCTCCCATCGGCCGTGCCGGCCGGGGAGGATGCGCACATTACCTTCATCACCCTGGCCGCCGACCGGGATGCCAGTGGTCAGCCCGTGGATATGGGCACCGAGTTCCCACCGGGCGACCATCGCGTCTACCTGTTCATCTCTTACGACGGGCTGGTCAATGGGGTTACCTGGACTCTTGCCATCTACCGCGAAGGGGAATTCCTGGACGGGACCACGCAACTGTGGGAATGGGGAAAGCAGGGGAGAACCTATCTCTACTACAAGCCGCCGGAGGGGTATGAGCCGGGCGTCTACGAGATGCGCGTCTTCATCGAGACCCGGCTGCAGGGCGTCGCCCAATTCGTCATCACGGAAGAGTGATTGAAGCCCTCACCCCCTCCCCCTTCGCCCCCTCCCCCTCTCCCAAAGTTGGGAGAGGGGGAGGGGGTTGGGGGGTTGGGGTGAGGGCCTTCAGTGCAACAGCAGCACCAGAAGCAGCGCCGAGGCTGCTGGGACGGTGAGGTTGTCAATGCCCCAGGGTGAGAGCGCCTCGACCACCACTGCGCCAAGCGACGTTACAGCCGCTGCCCCTGCTGCGGCGAGCGGGTCAATGGGCCCTGCGGACAGGAGCAGGAGCGGCACGAGCGTGGCCACCCAACTGACGAGGAACAGCACCACCGACCCCTCCAGCGAGCGGGTACTTCCGGCGACCGTGTAGCGCCGCTGCCCAATGCGCTGCCCCACCACGGCGGCCAGCGCATCCCCCCAGGTCATCGGCATCAGGCTCGCCACCAGCAAGTGCGGGCGGTCCCACAGCAGCCAGATGAGCACCACGAACGAGATGGGAAAGTAGATGGTGCCCAACTGCCCCTTCTCCCCGGTCTCCATCGCCTTGAACGTCCCGCGCCAGTAGGAGAGGGCGTTGATGGCGATGAAGGCCGCCGGCGGGATGATCGCGAAGATGCGGTGCTCGAACAGCAGCACCGTCCCGTAGGCCCACATCCCGACCGCGATGTGGATGAACTTGCGCGTGAACTCAACCGAGTAGCCGCGCCACTTGCGCAGCCCCTCGGCGATGCCAATCATGGCGAAGACGTAGGCGAAGGAGACGAACAGAGCAATAATGTCTCGTGACATGTTGGTATTCTCCAGAGTACTGTGATTCCTACCCCTCCGGCTTAAGCAGCGCAATCACGTAGCCCTTCACCTTGCCGGCCGGGTCGCCCGGTGTGGGCAGAGCGCCGCCAATGACCTTCGCAGGACGGCGGTGGAACCTGATTTTGCCGTCGCGCCCGCGCTTGAAGTCAACCGCAACCCACCCACTGCCAGGCTCCCACACGACCCCCGCTTTCTCCTCGTCTACCAACCATTGCTGGCGGACGATGACGTAGTCGCCCATCCGTGCTTCTGGAATTGCCCACTCATCCTCCGGTACACGCAAGGCGAAATAGTTCGCCTTGCCGGTGCCGATCATCGGGAGGCCGGCGGGCTGGCCGGGGAGCGGATGGAGCCGGTAGGCAGCCCCGTTGATCAGGATACGGTCCACCGTGACGTGCCCTTGCAGATTGACGTTCTCCACAAAGGGAGCACCTGCGCCGTCCAGCCGCCAGATGGGGAAAATCGGCATGCGTGTGGGCCTGCCAGTGCGTTCGTCCATGATGTGCGTGATCAGGCCCTCGATCCACTGTTGGGCTTGCTGACAGGTTTTGACCCGTACTCTGTCGTTGCGCGTGGCCCAGTACTTGCGGGCCTCCTCGAACAGGTTGAGTGCGATCTGATAGCAACTCAGGGCTTCGATTTCGTCGCCAAGGATCTGGTGCGTCAGTCCCAGGCCGTAGGTCGCAGTGGCCTCGTTGTGGCGCTGAACGCGAGGAGGCTGGCGGTGGAAAATCTGCCGTGCCTCCTCGTAGCAGGTCTGCGCCGGGCCGGGTCTGCCTTCCTCGCGACACGCGTCCGCCAGGTGGAGCAAGGCTGCCGCGCACCCCACCCGGTCGCCAGATTTCTTGCTCGCGTCCCTGGCGTCGAGCGCACAACTCTCAGCCTGCGCCCACTCGCCCTCCGACCCCAAATCGCGTGCGCTCTTCAGCATGGCCCGGATGGGCGGCGCTAACTCGTTGCACCACGAGAGCGCTGAAGGGGTGAGGTTCGGGGATATGCTGATCATTTTTCCTGCGGCTTCCCGGTTTCCTCCGACTGCCCGGCAATCTGGCTTTGCAGTAGCGCCAGCGTGCGCATGACCTCAGGTGGCAGAAAGACCCGCTTCCACGGGTCATAGGACATCCAGCGCAGTGTCTCGACAAGGCGCAAGGCGACGAGATAGGGCGACACTTGCTCCTGGGCACTGACCAGGGGTTGGAGCGCCTGCGTGAAGGTCAGGATCATCTCTGCCTGGGCCTGCACCTGTGCCACTTCAAGGCGAGCCAGTTCCGCTTCTCCCTCCGCCTGTTGTAGCGTCGCCTCACGCTGCCACTCGGCCTGCCAGGCTTTTATCCATTGCTGGGAGACCTTCCTATCCTTGAGATCAATGGCCTCAAGTTCCTTGTGAATCATCCGGGCTATTTCCTCAGCGCTTAACTGAGGATACTCTTTCTTCAATCTTTCATGGATCATTCTGGCAATGAGTTCGGCGCCCACGTCTACCTCAATCTCACCGAGTTCCACCTTGACGATTTCAGCGCCCAGGCTGCCGATACTGTCGCGTAATTTGTTCTCCAACTCCTCACGTATAGCCTGCCGGGGGGGAGTGCTCCCGGGACTGGGCGGCGCGATGAGCCAATCGAGCCGGTAACCGGAAATGATGCTGCGCAGAGTGCCCTCCGTATGGCCGACGACCACCAGCGCCGGCCATTTCACCTTCCAGTCTTCCCGCTCCGGTTCGCGGATCCAGGTACTCGTGGCTGCCTTGAACACAGCATCTCTTGTAAAAGGATAAGGCATTTTTCCCGTCGGTGACTGGCCTCCGCCGTCAATCTTGAACGTGATGTCAGCATTACAAGCGACGGGTATGCCCTCCTTGGTCATTGCCTCGACCTTGTAGACCCAGCGTTGGGGCTGCAGGTCAATGACCTCCCAGACTTTCTCGAAGTGCCTGAGGGAATGGAGCCCCGGGCCGCACACCCGTGTCAGCCGGCCGCTCTGCTCCAGCACCACCGCGCTATCGTTATAGATGACCAGATTGCCTGGCCCCCCCAGGCGAGCCAGAAGGCTATCCTCGCCCGAGGCGATGTGCCCTTCTTTTACCAACAGGAATGGCTTGAAACCCGCGAGGTCAAACACACTGCGGTGGAGGCAGGTATGTGCTTCGCTGAGGCTACCTATGGTATATAGAGCACGCATAAAGCGGGACGCCAGCAGAGGGATAAGGATGAGTGCCAGCACGGCCGGAAACGCATTGCGCACGACCACGAGCGGAAAGAAGGTTATGCTCCGCCAATCTCCATTGCGGAGGAAATCAGCGGCGACGCCAGGCAAGGTTGTGCCCCGCGCCCCTGCCTCCGCCAGCGCACTAAGAAGTATCACCAGCAGGAGAACAAGACCTAGCAGCGCAACACGGAGCCCGTACCCTGACTTCGATGGTACTTTGCCTTCGTCTGGCGGTATGAACTGCGGTGGATAGGCGCTAATCTCACACCCCCTCAACCATCCCACGAATGCGCTCCATCGTTGCTATCGTTTCCCGTGGCAACAACTGTTGCACCGATGGCTGCTGAGCCATCCCCTGCAGGGCCTCGAGAAACCAGCCGGCAACCACTTCGGCCGACACGACAGCCCCTGCCATTCCCAGTTGCTCCATACGCTTACCGAGGGCCAGGATCATTGAGGTCCGCGCCTCTGCCCGTGCCTGCTCCACCATGCGCAACCGGTCCGCCTGTCCCTCGGCCTGCCTGAGCATGATCCTGCGCGCCCAATCGGCCTGCCAACTCGCGATGCGTTGCTGGAGCACGGCCTCATCCGCGGGGAGCAGGTTGCCGATACTGCCACCTACGACGTGAATGCCAAGCGGCGTGAGTTCCTGTTTCAACTGCTCCTTCATCTCCGCGACGATCCTGGAGCGCGGGTCCTCACCTGGCTCGAAAAGATCGTAAGGCGCGCACAGTTCGTCGAACGTGTACCCGGCGACGATGCTTTGCATGGCTCGCCTGGCCACCATCTCCGGCAGTTCGTGCCACTTACGCTGTCTTATCTCCTCCGGCAGATGCTCCATTCTCTGTGCGCGGAAGGCTTTGAAAACAGCGCTCTTGCGATAGGGGAATGGCCTGCCCAGGATAGGTTTCTCTCCTCCGGCCTCGATCTGGAAGGGAACGAAAACCAGCACCTTGACGGCGATGCCATCCTTCGTAAGAGCCTGCACTGTGAAGGCACGAAGTTGTTGGCGCAGGTCAATCGCCTGCACAGGTTGATCGGCCCGCCCGGTGAACACTACACCGGGTCCCTGGGCCCCCTTGAATTCCAGGCCGTCGGTGATGACGACGGTGTGGTCGCAACTACTGAGCACTAAACCAGGTCCTGCAGTAGGCACCGTGATGCCACCAGGGAGACGCATAGGGCGCATGAATTGATTACCGCTCGCACGCTTGACCAGACTGTCGTCTTCGTACCGTTCGTCCGTGATGACATAGTAGGGATAGTTTGTCCCGCTGGTGAAAGTAAGCAGGCATCGGAGGGCCTCCCACCGCCGGCCACGGGCTGAAGGCGGCAGGAGATAGCCTGCCACGAGCCAGAGACCAGGCCCAAAGAGAAGCCAGGCGAGGAGAAGAGTAGCGGGCATCAGTACACCCATCCCCCCCTTTCCGTGGTGTATGACGCCAGCAGTGTACCAACAGAACCACGCAAAACTCAGCAACGCGGCGATGTGCCACTTCTTCAGCCACAGGGACAAAGACAGGCATAACAGCAAGGAAATGAGTGCCCAGCCGATGAAGCAGGCAGCCGCGAGCGTGAGCCAGGGTGACAAGGAGACCCGGGCCAGGGCAAAAAGGACCATCCCAACAATGAAAACGATGGCAGCGAAAAATATGGGATAAAAGAACGGGCCAATCTCTCGTCGTTTCATCGGCACGATCCCTCGTCACGACCTGCCTATGCAGCAGCGGCTGCGCTTGCAGGCATCATTCATGGACGCCACTCCGGCGCTTCTCCTACGGTGCGAGTAATCTTGATGACGTGCCCCCACGGGTCTGCACGCACGATGTAGCACACTCGTGGGTTAGGACGGTGGCCTGAGTTCTGAGTCGGTTGGGGCAGTTGGTATATCTCCTGTCGGGCGACCTTCATCTCGATGCCGCCGTCGTCGGTGCGCGCCAGTTCGTCCCAGATCCAGGTGGCGGCCTGACCCCATAGTCTGACCTGTGGTGATAAAGAGCCCCCTACTGCAGCTGACACGTCCGCACCCGGGGAAAGGCGAAGAATCTGCGGGTCGGTCTGTCCCTCGAACTGTACATAGCTCATCATGCTTATTACGTTTGTGCCCTTGGGGTCGAGCCGGCCCATCTTGACTTCAGCCTCCCGCCGTACAATCTGGGCCAGTTTTTCGTCTTGCAAGAAGATGGGATGTGGAAGCACTTGGTTCATACGTTCAGCGTACCGCCGCGCTAACATCATTGATGAAGAATAGGTCAGCGAGAGGAAGAAGGCGACGTGTCCGATCATACAAATCAAGGGCAAAGCACGTTTCACTCTGTTTTTAAAGTCATCCGGTGGGGGCTAGACAGGCTCTTCAGAAGGAAGCGGGGGCACTTCTTCTTTGTGCTCGAGAAGCAGCCACTCTGATAACTTCCACAGCACATTGGACTGTATGAGCGCGTAGGCCAGGAGCAGAACCAGTCCAACAACCAGCGCTGGCATCAATATAGTCTTTAACTGTGCGCTAAGCCGTATTCTTATTCTTTTCCTCGGTCTCCCGGTTCTCACCCGCGCCAGCAGTTCGGTTTCGCGCACCTTATGCCGTCTCTCATATACCTCCTGAATGATGACCAGACAGCCCCCCACAGTCAACACCGTTGCCAACAAGCGTATCGCTGGATTGACCCCCTCCCACAGGCCAGCCATGCCCATCAAACCGAAACCGAGCGCCACAGTGATGATAAGAAACGGTGCGTGGCAATGCGGCTCTGTGAAGTGGAGCAGTCCCCGAAGTCCTCCTTGCTCCACCGGCTCGGATGCCTGCCACCTCACCCACGGCGCGTTGTCCGAACCACAGCGCTTGCAGAGTTGCCCTGCCTCGTAGTACCCTTTGCAAACAATGCATTCAGGCATGCCCCATTGCCCCCGCCCACTCGAGTCATCTAGCCTGACATGTTGCTATTGCTTAAAAGAATATCACAACTTTATCCCAAGCGCAAGTGCTGTTGCTGAGTGAGCCGATGGTCAGATCAACTCGTCCCCATACCCGAACAACCCCGCTGTCCCGCCGGTGTGCCAGAATAGCACCCGCTCGTCGGGACCGAAGACGCCACGACGGATCAGGTCCAGCAGGCCCCCAAAGGCCCGGCCGGTGTAGACGGGGTCGAGCAACACTCCCTCGGTGCGAGCCATGGTGCGGATCGCCTCCCGCTCCAGGTCCCCCACCACGCCGTACCCGCCGCCCAGGTAGTCGTCGTTCACGGCGAAGTCCTCCGGGGCGAACGTCAGCCTCAGCCCCAAATGGTCCGCCGTTGCCGTCGCCAGCCCTGCCAGCGTGTGCGTCAGCGCCTCGGCCCGCGGGTCCACGCTGATGCCCAGGATGCGCCCCTCGTACCCCAGCGCCCGTCCTCCCACCATCAGCCCCGCCTGCGTACCGCCACTGGAGGAAGCCAGCACGACGTGATCAAAGTGCGTGTCCCGCTCCGCGCACTGCGCCAGCAACTCCTCCATCGCCGCCACGTAGCCGCTGGCTCCGACAGGGTTGCTCCCCCCGTAGGGGATGACGTAGGGGCGACGGCCCGCCGCTCGCAACTCCTCGGCCACCTGGGCCATCGCCTCGGGCAACGGCAGATCGCCCGCCCAGCGCGCCTCCGCGCCCAGCAGCCGGTCCAGCAGCAGGTTGCCCTGCACCTGCGCCGGCTCCTCCCCTCGCAGCACCAGCACGCGCCCCAGGCCGAACCTGGCGGCGGCGGCCGCCGTCTGGCGGGCGTGGTTGGACTGGGCCGCGCCAGCCGTGATGAGCGTGTCGGCCCCTCGCGCCAGCGCCTCGGCCACCAGGAACTCCAGTTTGCGGGCCTTGTTCCCTCCTGTCGCCAGCCCGGTCTGGTCGTCCCGCTTGATCCACAACTCCGGCCCGCCCAATTGCGCCGTCAGGCGGGGCAGCGGCTCCAGCGGGGTGGGTAGGTGGGCGATGGACACTCGTGACAGTTTGCCGGTCAGCATATTGGCACCTCCATGGGATTGTCGTGACGTCTCAGGTCTGTTATAATAGCAATCGTGATGAAAGTCAACCGCCACTATACCACGTTCCTGCTTGCGCTCTCCCTGCTGGCAATTTGCAGCAGCGCAGCCGCCAGGCAGACATCATCGCCACGCCCACCATTTTCCTCCCCGGCGGCGGGCGTCATCCCTTCGTGGGCACTCCCCGCTCTTCCCTCCTCCTCACCAGGGGAAACTGAGGCGGGGAATGGCCCTATCGAACCGGAACTACGGCGAGCGTTGCTGATGGCCGAGCCCGACGAGCGTTTCCGCGTCATCGTGCACTTGCGCGAGCAGGCCGATCCCAAAGCGGCGGTCGTCGGAGTGCTGAACACGACCGAGGCCCGCTCCCGCGTCGTCGAGGTGTTGCAAATGACCGCTGCCCGCTCCCAGGCCCCGCTGCGAGCCTACCTGGCTGGCGCTCGCGCCGCCGGCGCAGTCCACTCCTACACCCCATTCTGGATCGTCAACAGCATCGCCGTCCACGCCGACCGCGACGCCGTCTTCGCCCTCGCCGCCCGCCCCGAAGTCGCCGTCGTCCGCCTCGACCACTACCGCCAGTGGGTGGCTAACCAACCAACTAACCAACTAACCAACCAACCAGCCACCGAGTGGGGCATCGCCCGCATCCGCGCCGACGACGTCTGGCACACGCTGCACGTCAGCGGCACCGGGGTAGTCGTGGCGGGGATGGACACGGGTGGAGACTGGCTCCATCCGGCCCTGCAGGCCAACTACCGGGGTTACAACCCCCACGGCCCGGCCAACCATACTTACAATTGGCACGATGCCACTGACGTCGGCGCGCTTTACCCGGTGGACGGCCACGGGCACGGCAGCCACACGCTGGGTACTATCGTCGGGCAGGACGGCATCGGCGTGGCACCGGGGGCGCGCTGGATTGCGGTCAAAGTGCTCAATAATCAGGGATGCGGCTACAACTCCTGGATCCACGAGGGCTTCCAGTGGCTCCTGGCCCCCGATGGCGACCCCGCCAGAGCCCCCGACGTAGTCAACTGCTCCTGGGGCAACTCCAACGGCCACCTGACCACCTTCCAGTCCGATCTTCAGGCTCTGCGGGCGGCGGGGATTTTCGTCGTTTTCTCCAACGGCAACGAAGGCCCCGGCCGGGGCACCGTGGGCTCGCCAGCCTCTCTGCCGGAGGCCTTCGCCGTCGGCGCCAGCGACGCCGACGATGAGGTGGCCTACTTCTCCAGCCGTGGCCCATCGCCATGGGATGAGATCCGCCCCCACGTCGTCGCGCCGGGCGTGGGCGTGCGCTCCGCCTTGCCCGGCGGCGCCTACGGCGAGATGACCGGCACCTCGATGGCCGCACCTCACGTCTCCGGCATCGTCGCCCTCCTGCGCTCGGTCAACCCCACGCTGAGCATCACCAGCACCGCCTACGTTCTCACCAGCACCGCCGTCCCCATCACCGTCCCGGCGCCAAACAATGACAGCGGCTGGGGACGGGTGGATGCTTTCGCCGCTGTCGCCGCCGTCGCCCATCCTGGCTTCATCACCGGCACCGTCGCCCGCGCTGGCGACGAAGCGCCCATTACCAGGGCGACCGTCGCCGCCGCGCCCCACGGCGGAGGCGGCGGAGGGACGGCCACCACTGGCGACGACGGAGCCTACCTCCTCGCACTGGCCCCCACCGTCTACGACGTGACCGCTTCCGCCTTCGGCTACGAACCGGCCACGACCTGGGGCGTCGTGGTGACGACTGACACGACGACCGTGGTGGACCTCTCCCTGACCGCCCTTCCCACCGGCACGCTGCGCGGCCAGGTCACCGACGCGACTACCGGCGATCCCGTCACCACCACCATCACCGTCCTGGGCACTCCCATCGAGATCACCGCCAGCCACTACACGTTGACTCTGCCGTCTGGCGACTACATTCTCCGCGCCCGCAGCCTGGGCTACCAGGTCGTTACTACCACCGTGCACATCGGCGACGGGAGCGTCACCATCACCGATTTCGCCCTGTCACCCGCCCCATCCATCCTGCTGGTGGATAGCGGCCGCTGGTACTACGGGAGCGAGATTGGATACTTCCGCCAGACGCTGGACGAATTGGCCTACGCCTACGACGAGTGGGCCATCAAACACCCGCCCGGCGACGTTCCAACTGCAGCCGACCTGGCCCCCTATGACGTTGTCGTATGGTCAGCCCCACAGGATGCACCAGGCTTCGTCGGTGCCCAGGATGCCATCGCTGGCTACCTTGACGGTGGCGGGCGGCTGCTGCTGACCGGCCAGGACGTGGGTTACTGGGATGGTGGCGGCGCGATGGCCTACTGGAGCGCCTACTACAATGACTACCTCAAAACCAACTACGTCAGTGACGACGCGCCGACGCGAGTGCTGGAGGGGTTGGGAGGCGACGTCTTCGCCGGGCTGGCGCTGACCATCACCGGTGCGGGCGGCGCCGATAACCAGGACGCCCCTGACGAAGTCGCTGTCGCCGACCCCGATGCGGCGGCGCCGGTGCTGGTCTACCAGGACGGCGAGTGCGGCGGTGTGCGCGTCGGCACATGCCTGGACTACCGCGTGATCTACTTCTCCTTCGGCTTCGAGGGCATCAACGATGCGAACGCCCGGCGGGAAGTGATGAGCCGGGCGCTGGACTGGCTGACCTCCCCGTCGCCAGCCGTCGGGCTCGAACTGACACCTGCCTCCCAGATGCGCATCGGGCTGCCCGGCAGTGTCGTCACACACACACTGCAGGTGCGCCACGTGGGGCAAGGAGGCGTCACGGATACTGTCAGCCTCTCGCTCGACGGTGCATCCTGGGCCACTCAACTGAGCGCTCTGTCGCTCGCCCTGGCCCCCTGCACCTCGTCCACCGTCGTCCTTGGCGTCACCATCCCCACCACCGCTACATGGGACACCCACGACGCGGTTACGATCACCGCTCGCTCATCGCTCTCGCCCGCGCTGGCGCTGAGCGCCACCCTCACAACCAAGGCCCCCGCCCCCATTCTGCTGGTGGACGACGACCGCTGGTATGATCAGGAAGCCAAATACGAAGCAGCGTTGGCGGCCGGCGATTTCCCCTACGACTACTGGTGCACCGGATGGGCCCACGGAGCGGGGAGCGGTCCCCCGCCGGACATGCTGCAACGTTACCCCCTCGTAGTCTGGTTCACTGGCTACGACTGGTACGCTCCGCTGACCGGCGAGGAAGAGGCAATGCTGGCGGATTACCTGGATGGTGGCGGGCGGCTGTTTCTCTCCGCACAGGACTACCTGTATTACCACTCCGGTAGCGACTTCAGCCGAGACTACCTGGGCGTGCTGACCTACACCGAGGACGTGACGCCAACACTGGCACGGGGCGTGCCCGAGAACCCGCTCAGCGAGCACCTGGGCCCCTACCTGCTGGCCTACCCTTTTACTAACTGGTCCGATGCGCTTGTGCCCACTCCCGGCACGGCAGTCTCCTTCCGCGATCAGGAGCGCCGGCCCATCGCACTGGCGCGGCGGGAGGAGAATCACAAGGCGGTCTTTTTCTCCTTCCCCTTCGAGGCACTGCCGGAGGCAAGTCGGGCCGAGGTGATGGAGCACGTCGCCGGGTGGCTGAGTTGGCTGGGCGGCTCGACCTTCTCCGCCGACAGGGGAGCAGTTGCCCCCGGCGATACTCTCACCTACACCCTGAGGATACAGAACGACGGCTTCGCCACCGTCACTGCCTCACTTTCCAATACCCTCCCGGCCGACACACATCTCATCCCCGGCAGTGTCACCGGCCCTGGCAGTTACGACCCGGTCACCCGTCGCCTCTCTTGGAGCGGCCCTCTCAGCCCCAGCGCGGCTGTCACCTTCACATACCGTGCCACCGTCGCCGCGGGCACCGCACTCAGCAACCCCATCGTCAACACCACCTGTTTCGGGCTGGAGGATCACGCCATCCGCTTCCACCGCGCCGCCGTCGTGCGGGTGGGCATGCCGGATTTCTCCCCGTCGGCCTTCTCGTGCGACCCGTCTCCTGCGCGGCCCGGCGCGGTCGTCACCTGCACACTGGCCCTCGCTAACGCCGGTACTGGGGACGCTCTCACGGCAACGGCCGCTATCTCTCTCCCAGCAGCCGTCACCTTCGTCCCCGGCTCCCTGGCCTGGGCCGGCGGGGGCGCAGCGGAGGGGCTGACCGGGACGGTTCGTTGGACTGGCCCCTTGAGCGCCCAGGGCCAGGTGTCCCTGACTTACGGGCTCACCCTGCCCACCAGCCCGGTTCACCCGCCCCTGTACAGTGTGGCCTTTGTAGAGGATGGCATGGGGGGCGAGTGGGAGCGGGGGGTCTGGCTGGAGATTGAGCCGCTGCGCTGGTACTTCCCGCTGATATTCAGAGACGGCCCGTGACCGGATCGCCACTCGATGACGCCGTTTTACGTTTCGCGCAGCCGCACGCTCAACCCCGAATGCCGCTCCCGCACCTTGGCGTTGTGCACGGCGATCCCGATGGCCCGCCGCGTGCCCACCAGCACGACCAGCCGCTTGGCCCGCGTGATGCCGGTGTAGAGCAGGTTGCGCTGCAGCATCAGGTAGTGCTGGGTCAGCACCGGCATCACGACGGCGGTGTACTCCGCGCCTTGCGACTTGTGAACCGACACGGCGAAGGCATGTACCAGTTCATCGGTCTCGCCCCAGTCGTAGACCACCGGCCGGCCATCTATCGTCACCACCAGCATTTGCTCCACCGGGTTTATCCCCGTCACCCGGCCGATGTCCCCGTTATATACGTCCTTGTCATAGTTGTTGCGCACCTGCATTACCTTGTCGCCCACGCGGAAGACCCGCCCGCCCAGCTGTCGTTCGACCCTGCGCGGAGAGACAGGATTAAGGGCTTCCTGCAGGCGGGCGTTGAGATTGGCAACCCCGCACGCCCCCCGGTACATCGGCGCCAGCACCTGCACATCGTTCACCGAGTCCAATCCGAACTTGCGTGGAATCCGTTGCTGCACGATGTCCACGAGCAGGTCGGCGGCTTCCTGTGGGTCTTCTTTGGAGAAGAAGTAGAAATCGTCGAAGCGATTGAGGACAGGCATCTGCCCCTGGTTGATGCGGTGAGCGTTGACGACGATGCCGCTGTTGGCAGCCTGGCGGAAGATGGTGGTCAACCGCACGACAGCGGCGCGACCGGAAGCGATGATATCGCGCAGGACGTCGCCAGCGCCGACGGAGGGGAGTTGGTCCACGTCACCAACGAACAGGACGTGCGCGGCCGGGTCCACTGCCTTGAGCAGGTGATTGGTCAGCAACAGATCCAGCATTGAGGCCTCGTCCACGATGAGGCAGTCCACCTCCAGCGGGTTCTCCTCGTTGCGGCGAAACCCCTCCAGCGGGGAGTACTCCAGCAACCGGTGGACGGTCTTGGCCGGGCGGCCCGTGGCTTCCGAGAGACGCTTGGCGGCGCGGCCGGTGGGGGCGCAGAGGGCGTACCGGCAGTGGAATGCTTCCAGCGCAGCGATGACTGTGCGCACGGATACGGTTTTGCCAGTTCCGGGGCCTCCTGTGAGCACCGTCACCTTGTTGGTGAGTGCAGCGCGGACCGCCTCCCGCTGCTGCGGCGAGAGTTCGATGGCGGAGTCCCGGGCGACTTGAGCCAGCAGTGCGTCCCAATCCACGCTGCGGAAGGGGGCCAGGCGGGTGGCGGGACTTTCGACAAGTGCCTGCAGGCGGCGGGTGACGCCGATCTCGCCATAGTAGAACGGGGCCAGGTAGACGGCCCGCTCCTCGCGCACCTGGGGCGACCGCAAGGGTACGCCCCTGCGTTTGTCGGCGGTGGGGTAGACCAGCGTCTCGCGGTGCACCACCTCATCGGCATCCAGGTCCTCGATGGCCTCCCTCGCCAGTTCGGGGGGCACCTCTAGCAGTTTGATGGCCTCGCTCACCAACTCAGATTCGGGTGCATAGACGTGGCCCTCGTCGGCCAGTTGGCTCAGCGCGTGGGCCACGCCGGCCTGGATGCGGGACGGCGCGTCGGGCGGTAACCCCAGGTCGCGGGCGATTTTGTCGGCGGTCTTGAAGCCTACTCCCCAGATGTCACGGGCCAGCCGGTAGGGGTCCTCCTGCACCACCCGCAGCGCGTCGTCGCCGTAGGTCTTGTAGATTTTGACCGCCAGGCCGGTGGTGACGCCGTGGCTCTGGAGAAACAGCATCACCTCGCGGATGTGCTTCTGCTCCTCCCAGGCTCTGGCAATGGCGGCGGCCCGCTTGGGGCCCACGCCCAATGCCTCCCGCAGCCGCCGGGGTTCCTCGTCGAGGACGCGCAGCGTATCGGCTCCGAAGCGCTGGACGATGCGCGCCGCAGTGACAGGCCCCACCCCCTTGACCAGCCCGGATCCCAGGTAGCGCTTGACGCCCTCGGCGGTGGCCGGGAGAACCTGCTTGCACCGCTCGGCCTTGAACTGGCGGCCGTACTGCGGATGGGTCGTCCAGGTGCCTTCCAGGCGCAGGCTCTCGCCGGGCTGCACCTCCGGCAGGTTGCCAACGACGGTGAGCAGGCCGGTCTGCCCCGGCACGTTCAGCCGGATGACGGAGTAGCCGGTCTCCTCGCTGTAGTAAGTGACACGCTCGACGGTGCCGTGGAGTTGGTCGGACATCGGGGGAATGATAGCAGAACCAATGACAAATGACAAATGACCAATGACCAGTGGCGTGGTGACAGGGTGACAAGGTCAGAGGGGGAGCAGAGAACGAGGGAGTATGGAGGTGTGGGAGATAGAGGCGGCGTGCCGGGGGCCCGCCAGGGCGGGTTCGGCTGACCCCCAGGCACTGCCAAGAAAAGGAGGAGATTTGATACGACCGGCCCCGGTAGTCTGGTGTGTCCCACTGTAAAACCGGTCGCTTCAGACGGCCTTAGTATACCCCAAGATGGGCATCTTGAGGGTTGCATATACGTTACAGTAGCGTTTCGGTTTCGTAACTTTCTTTGAACCAGATGTGCTTGTTCTCACCGTTTCCGAGGGATGATGATCCAGAGGAGCACGTAAGGCAAGAGACCCGGCAGACCACCCGGGATCATCAGGATCAGGAAGAGCAAGCGGAACCAGCACGGACTGAGGCCGAAAAAGGCTCCCAGACCCCCACAGACTCCCGCCACAATTCCGTTTTGCCGCCGCAATTTGTAGTTGCCAGTCATTGTCGTGTACCCTCGCGCGAATCTACTTGTCTTCCTTGACCAGCGCCGACAGGATGACGGAGACGACGCTGACGATGAGCGCGCCCAGGAAGGCGGCCCAGAAGCCGTCCACGATGAAGTTGACGCTGAACCACTTTTGGGCAATCTCCGAGGCCAGCCATAACGTGAGGCCATTGATGACCAGGGTGAACAGGCCCAGCGTGAGGATGATGAGCGGGCAGGTCAGGAATTTGAGCACCGGGCGCACGATGGCGTTTACCAGGCCCAGGATGACCGCCATCACCGCGTAGACGATCCAGGCGTTTCCCTCGACGTGGATGCCCGGCACCAGCCAGGCGGCCGCGAAGAGCGAGAGGCTGGTGATGACCCAGCGGATGAGTAGTTTCATTTTGCTTCACCTCCTTAGTTTAATACGCAATCGGGGCGGGGGAGTTGCACTTTCGAGGGACAATTTGACATCCCGCCCGTGATGTGTTATAGTCTCCCCCGTACAAACATATAGTCTGCAGCCGTGGTGTCCCGAGGCCCGGACGCCAGGGGCATCAATGGGGAAGCCGGTCCAAGTCCGGCGCTGTCCCGCAACTGTAGGTTAGTCGGATAGTCGGGTAGTCAGGTAGTCAGGTAGTCAAATAGTCAGGCGATGCGACTACGAGACCATTAGACTACAAGACCATAAGACTAATGAGCCAGGATACCCGCCACGGTTGCCGCTCCGAGGACCTTCGCGGAAAGGGGAAAGAGCCGCGCCCGTAGCACGCTGACCTGTCCCCTTGTCCACCGACAAGGGGATTTCGCTTTGGGATGCTGCCCGACCTTTCGGCCGGGCGATTTTTGTTGGGAGGGGATAGGGATGCAGGTTTACACGCGGACAGGCGACGACGGCGAGACGTCGTTATGCGATGGGCAGCGCGTGCCCAAGGACTCGCCCTGCGTAACGGCCTACGGCACGGTGGATGAACTGATCGCCTGCCTGGGGATGGCCCGCGCAGCCGGGCCGGACGACGAGTCCGAGGTGCTCTTGCAGCACATCCAGCGCGATCTGATGACGATGGTGGCCGACCTGGCGACGCCGCCGGAGAGCGCCTGCCTGCTGAGGCGACGGCTGGAGAATCACGACGTGCTGGCGCTGGAGGTGGTGATTGACGGATTGGAGCAGACATTGGAGCCTCTCAGTAGTTTCGTGCTGCCCGGCGGCCACCCGGCAGCGGCGGCGCTGCACCTGGCGCGCACCGTCTGCCGGCGGACGGAGCGGCTGGTTGTGCCGCTGGCCCGGGCAGGCGAGACCCGCTGGGAGAACGTGCGCTACCTCAACCGGCTCGCCGACTTGTTGTTCGTGCTCTCGCGTGCTGTCAATCAACGGAATGGAAAAACGGAGGTAAAGCAATGATTATGGATCTGGAAGCCTACGTGGAACAACGACGGGCCGCCGGAAACGGCACGGCGCCGGTGGGCAAGGGCAGGACAGTGATCGCATTGAATCACGTTGCCGACGCGGCGATGCTGCTCGACGGCCTGGAGACCGCAGCGCAGGGCCTCAATAATCCGCATCTGCTGGAATCGCTGCGGGTGGCCCGAAGCGGGCTGCGAAGGGCGTGGTTAGCGCTCGCCCACACTTACGACTGGCTCCCAGATGAAGCGCCGGTTGGGTCGGAGCCCGGCACGTCTCCTTTCATACCCCCGCCTCTCCTCCGACGCAAAGGGGTCTGGCAGGGAGAAGGATAAGCCGGTTCGCAGTACAAAACGCGGCAGAAGCCCCAATTTGTCGGCTCCTTGTCCCCTCGTCACTGTCACCTCTCACCGCCCTATCCCCCGCTTGGTGTCGTCGAGCAGCGACTCCAGTGGGCATTCGGGGGAGGTCTGCTGGGCAATGATCCACTCGATGACCGGCTCGCGCCAGTGGATGCCGGTGTCGTAGCCATCGGGGTTGTGCTTCTGGAAGAGGTAACCGTCGCCGCCGGTATACGTAAAGTTGTTCACCAGCACGTGGTAGGTCGCCTCGGGGTCGAGGATGCTGCCGTCGTCCAGTTCGGCGATGATACGCGCCCCGGCCCGATGGTACGTGAACCCTGCCACCGCCCCGCCGCAGCACAGCAGGTTGTCCGCCACCTGCTCGCCGGTCAGTTCGACGTCCACCAACGTGTTCTCGAAGGGCCACGTGGCGACGAAGTCGGCGCGGGTGATCTCTCCGGGCGGGATGGCTTCCCGGTAACTGCCCAGGTTGTTGATCGCCAGGTCCGCCTCCGGGTAGTACCACAGCCAGGTGTCCACGAGCAGGCTGTACATCGGCCAGCCGATTTCGACGCCGGTCTCGGTGTAGCCGATCACCTCCCCCAGTGCTTCGTCCACCTGCGCCTTCCACCCGGCCACGAGCGTCTCGATCCCGGCGTCAGGTGTGACCAGGTTGCCGGCGGCGGCGGCGTACTCGACCGGCACCAGTTCTGCCTGCGTGCTTATCACTTCGCCGGTCGTCGTGTCGAAAGCGATGTCCACCTGGGCGAAGGCCTGCCAGTGCGCACCCGCCCCGATGATGCGGACGCCGCTCTGTTCGAAGTTCTCAAGCGTGTGGCAGTGGCCGCCGGCCAGGAGGGGGATTGAGAGTTCAGCGGCGACGGGGGCCAGTGCGCGCAGGTTGTCTGGGCAGACGTGGGCAGCGACGATCACCAATTCGGCCCCTTCGGCACGGGCCTGCGGGACGACGCGCCGCAGCGCATCGGCGTACTCGCCGAACACCAGTCCCTCGACATAGGCTGGCATCACGATGTGCGGCGTGCGCGTCGTGGTCAGGCCGACGATGGCGACCTGCACGCCGTTCACCTCGCGGATGACGTAAGGTTGGGCGAACCCGGGCGGGTCCCCGGTGTCTGCCAGCGTGACGTTGGCCGTGAGGAAGGGGAACTCGGCCGCGTCTCCGTTGGCCAGCAGCACCTCCTGGCCAAAGTCAAAGTCGTGGTTGCCCACGGCGGCCGCGTCGTAGCCCATACTGTTGAAGACCTGGATGGTAGAGGCTCCCTGGAACCAGGAGGAGATGGCGGGGCCGGTCCACATATCGCCGCCGCTGAGGAGCATGGTGTCGCCCTCGTTGGGATCGTAGCCGCGCTGACGCAGGAGGGCAAGGAGGTTGGCTGCTCCGCCGAGGGTGTCCGAGTCCCTTTGGATAGGCTCCAGGTAGCCATGCTCGTCGCTGGTGTAGAAGATGGTGACGGTGCGGACTGTGTCGCTGAGGGTGGGGGAGGGCATGGCTGGCGCACACGCGGTGAAGACTGCCAACGCGATGATGAGGATCGTTGCGATACGGCGCAGAGGTTTACGCATTCTCTTTCTCCATCATCTGTCGGAGACGAACAGCGTGACGCTCTCGATGTGATAGGTCTGGGGAAATATGTCCACTGGCTGCACCTCGACCAGACGATAGCCTGCGCGGGCCAGCCGCTTGGCGTCGCGGGCTAGCGTAGCCGGGTCGCAAGAGACGTAGACGAGGCGGGCAGGGCGGTGGGTGACGAGCGCGTCGAGCGCGAAGCGGTCCACGCCGGCGCGGGGCGGGTCAACCACGGCAGCGTCGAGAGGAATGTCCAGGTCGGGGAGCACCGCCTCGACCGGGCCCTCAATGACTTCCACGTTGTCGAACTCGGCGGTGTTCTCCAGCAGGTCGGCGACGGCAGCGGGAGCCAGTTCGATGCCGACGACCAGCCCGGCACGCTCGGCCAGGTGGGCGGTGAAGAGCCCTACGCCACAGTAACCGTCCAGCACCGTCTCACTCCCCTGCAGGTCAAGGTACCCTAACACCAGGCGCACCAGTTGGACGGCCTGAGGGGTATTGACCTGGAAGAAGGAGGGCGCGGAGATGCGGTAGGTACGCCCGGCGACGATCTCGGTGATATAGTTGTTGCCGATGAGGTTCGCGTACCGCCCGTCGGAGAGGAGCAGGACACAGGAGACGGGCGAGTCGGCCTCGAGCGCAGGCGGCATGTCATCCTCCGTCTCGAAGACGAGCATGCGATCGCCGGTCTCAATGCCAGCGCGGAGGGAAAGGCGGAGGAGGCCAGGCAGGTCGAGGTCAAGGGTGGCATAGAGTTCGGACAGGAGTGGATGAAGAAGCAGGCACTCGTCCACGGCAACGACCCTTCGACCCCGTCCTTCGACTTCGCTCAGGCCAGGCTCAGGGCAAGCGTCGTGGCTTGCGGCAGCCTGAAAGCCGAGGCCCCCACCCGGCGCGGGATGGAACTGGGCGTGGTTGCGGTAAGCCCAGCCGGAACCGTCGGGGAGCGTGGGGCGGACGGGGGGATCGGGGATGGAGCCAATGCGTGCGAGTTGGTCGGCCACGATCTCGGCCTTGAAGCGCAGTTGCGCCTGGTAATCCACGTGCTGCCACTGGCAGCCGCCACAGCCTGCGGGGCCGAAGTAGGGGCAGGGGGGCACGACGCGGTCGGGAGAGATCTCCAGCACTTCGACCAGGCGGGCGAAGGCGTAGCGGCCTTTATCCTCGGTGATCTCGACACACACCGTCTCGCCGGGCAGCGCGTAGGGGACGAAGATGACACGCCCTTCGTGCCGACCCAGCGCCGCGCCGCCGTGGGCGATGGCGGTCAGTTGGAGGGTAAGTGTTTCCATATCTGTGAGTCAGGCGCTACGGCAGCAGATCCAGCGGATAGAGTTGTAGGCCCGGCAGGCCGAAGTCTCTGGGGTTGAAGGTTATTACTAGCGTCAGCCCGTGCTGGAGAGCGGTAGCGGCGATGATGGCGTCGGGGATGCTGAGTGTATGCCCTTTAGTCCGTTGCTGCCGGATGAGTTGTCCGGCCCGCCGGCCGATGTCCGTATCCATTGGGATGGTCTGGAAGCGGGAGAGGAGTTTGCAGGTGCCATAATCTTCTTGTGGATGCGCCCCGACGAAGAGTTCCAGCCGCGCAGGTGTCGCATTAACACTCCTGTGTCCAGCAGGTACCTGGGAGCGGCCAATTCACATCCATATACCACCAATTTGTTTTCATTATACCACCATCTGTTGCGCAGGACAATCGAGAGGGCGTGAGCGTATCGCATTTGGGACAGATGGTCGCGAACTGCCCGCCGATGATTGAAATCACCGGCTGGTACCACGAAGTGCGTTGAAAACGCACTGGCGGAACCTGTTTCCAACAGGTTTTGAGTATCAGCGG
>DAOUEC010000191.1:0-10148 GCA_034430655.1 Anaerolineae bacterium | reverse complement strand
CGTCCCCCTGCGGCCCTACACGGCCAAGGCCAATATACTCCCTGAACAGACGCTGGGACGAGGCTTGCGGCGGAGTGGAGGTGCAGGGTCAGGCTGGGATGAGAAAGTGATAGTCATTGAGCACGAGGCCTTCCGGGACTTCTGGGACAAGGAGTTGGCGGAGGAAGGACTGGAGATCGAGAGGCGGCGGCTTGAGGATGTGACCAGGGACGTGGTTACCATCCTGGTAGATAAATCGCAACTGGAATACGACCTGGAGATGCCGCAACTTTCGCCAGCGCTCACGCGCTCTGCAACGCGGCTCTCGGACCTGACGATAGAAACGCTTCCCTCCGGGGTGCTCCCCAAACCTGAGAGGGGCAGGATAGCAGAAGGGATGGTGCACTATGTCGGACGCGATATGCTAACCAGGATAGTGGTGGAGGAGCAAGATCTGGAAATACCCTTCCCTGACTGCCCGGACAGTGTCATCGCCTATTTCACGGACCGCGTCTTGCACTACGCACATCTACGGCAGGCGGCGCGCTTTGCTGAGATGGCGCCTTTAGTCGAGGAATATCTGACCCAACGGTTCTTCAGCAAGCCCGTTGACCTCTCCGAGCCTGTGGTCATCAAACGGCTCAGTGAGCCTGACGCGCGAACGTATGTCATCCAGTCTTTTGTAGACGCTATAAATCGCCTTACCATAGAACCGGTTACGGTTCGGATCGCCCAGCCTCCCAGGAGCGTTTCGGTCACTCCGGCCTTCCCCTGGAGTCGCAAGACCTACGATGGTCTCAAAACGGTCTTTAACCTGGTGGCCTGTGACGTGAACTATGAAGCGGAGTTCGCCGCCTTTTTGGATCATGCTGAAGATGTGGCGGCATACGCCAAAAACGTGGAGCACATGCACTTCTTCATTGAGTACATCTCGTCGCAAGGCGGCATGAGATACTACTATCCGGACTTTATCATCCGTACCACCGATGGGGATATGTTCCTGGTTGAGACGAAGGGCATAGAGGACATTGAGGTGCCCATCAAGGATAACCGGGCACGTAAGTGGTGCCACGACGTGACGGATCTCACGGGGCAATCCTGGTATTACGTGAAGGTACCCTGGAAGGTCTTCCAGGAAACCACGGCCACCACGTTTGACGGCCTGTACAGGCACGCACTGGCGGCCACGGGTTAGAACTGAACAATCAAGCGGGGCGTTGAAACGCCCCGCTGATACGGCGAAACCCGTTAAAACGGGTTAGGAAGTCGCGTTTTAGTGCGTTTTAACGCACTTTGCGTATCAGCCGATGGTTTCAACCGTCGGCGGGGACTTGTAGATACGCTCTGGGAGAACAACCATGCTACAAGCCGTGACATTCGACTTCTGGGGAACCCTATACCAGAACGCTTATGCCCAAGATGAACGGTTGCGCCTGCTGGAGGAGGCGCTGGCCCGCCACTCCCAGCCGCGCCCCTGGACGGCCCTCGAGGCGGCCTACCGTCACGCCGGGTCTGTGTGGGAACGCACCTGGCGAAAGGAACATCGCTCCATCACCACCGAGCACTGGCTGCGTGAGATGTTGTCCTTTCTCGAGGCTGACCTGCCCGAGGACGCGCTGGCGGGCCTGTGCCGACCTATCGAGGAAATCTACCTGCACGATGGCGCGCCCCGGCCCGTCCCCGGCGTGGCCGACGTCCTGCCGCGCCTGTCCCGGCGCTATCGCCTGGGGCTCATCTCCGACACCAGGCTGACGCCGGGGCGGGTACTGCGCGAAATCCTCCGCCGTGATCGGCTATTGCCCCACTTCCGCGCCCTGACCTTCTCCGATGAAACCGGGGCGGCGAAGCCGCTCCCGGAACAGTTCCTGCGCACGCTATCCACCCTGGAGACCCAGCCTGAGGAAGCCGCTCACATCGGTGACCTGCCGGAAACCGACCTGGCCGGGGCCCGGGCCGTGGGCATGAAAGCAATTCTGTTCCTGGGAGTGAGCCGCCGCCAGGACGGCCGTTCGCTGGCCGACGGGGTCTTTGAGAAATACGGTGAACTGGAGACGCTGCTGGAGAGGTTGGAGAGAGACTATGAGTAAAAAAGGGAGGAATTCGAGGATGCTAATTCCAGCAATAATAGTGGGAACACTTGCCATTGTTCTTCTCCTCATAGGGTACTACAAAGGAGAAGGGCAACATATCAGCGGTCTTAAGTCAGCCCTGAATATGATGGTCGAAATCCTGCCGTTGTTAGTTCTTGCGTTTATCGTGGCCGGTATGATTAAAGTTCTTCTGCCTCAAGAACTACTGTTAAAATGGATAGGCGCGGAATCTGGCATACGCGGGATATTCATCGGCACGATGGCCGGTGCTCTCATACACGGCGGCCCTTACGTCAGTTTACCCCTCGCTGCTGGATTTCTACGTTCCGGTGCCAGTGTGGGAACTGTGGTGGCGTTTATAACGGGGTGGTCGTTGTGGGCGTTTAGCCGATTACCGCTGGAATTGGGGATATTGGGCTGGAAAGTCTGGCTTATTCGTATTGCGAGCACATTCTTCTTCCCGCCCATTGCTGGATTGATAGCCCAGGCATTGGCTCCGCTGTTCTTCGCAGGCGCTAAATAAGGCAGCGATCAACCTCACAGTGAACCCCAAGAAGTAAAGGCAGAGTAACCCTATGAGCATCTACGAATACACCGGTAACACTCACGTGCACACCCCCTACTCGGACGGGGAAGCCCTCCACGCCGGGGTCGCGCAGGCGGCGGCCGAGGCCGGGCTCGATTTCGTCATCGTCACCGACCACAACGTGTGGGTGGACGGGGTCGAGGGCTATTACGGCAAGGTGCTGCTCCTGGTGGGCGAGGAGATCCACGACGTGCGCCGCCAGCCCCAGGCTAACCACCTCCTGGCCTACAACGTCGAGGCCGAGTTAGCCCCCCTGGCCTCGGACCCGCAAAACCTGATTGACGAGGTGAACCGGCAAGGTGGCTTCTGCTACCTGGCCCACCCCTTCGAGTACCGCAGCCCCATCGGCCCCGACCTGGCTGCCATCCCGTGGGCCGACTGGGAGATCACAGGGTACACAGGGCTCGAAATCTGGAACTACATGTCTGAGTTCAAGGCGCTTCTGCGCAACACACTGGCGGCGGTCTACTACGCTTACTTCCCGGCTCGGGGCATTCGCGGACCGTTCCGGGCCACGCTGCGCCAGTGGGACCAATTGCTATCCGAGGGAAAGCGCATCGCTGCCATCGGCGGGGCCGACGCGCACGGCAGCACCTACTCGCTAGGCCCTCTCCGCCGCGTGGTGTTCCCCTACGAGTATCTCTTCCGCTGCATCAACACCCACATCCTGACCGAGCGCCCTTTCAACCGCCTTCTGGAGCACGACAGACCGCTGGTCTATAGCGCGCTACGGGCCGGCCGTACCTGGGTGGGCTATGACCTGCCCGCCTCCACGGCCGGCTTCCGCTTCCACGCCCGCAGCGGCGCCAACCACGCGCTGATGGGGGGTGAACTGGTGCGCACGGGGGCAGCCATCTTTGAGGTCCAGACGCCTCACAGCGCCGACATCCGCCTGATGTTCAACGGACGTGTGGTAGCCCGGGCCAGGGGGAAACACCTCAAGCACACCACAGCCGAGCCAGGCGTGTACCGTGTCGAGGTCTATCGCAGTTATCGGTTGGGCCGCCGGGGCTGGATCTTCAGCAGCCCGATATACGTCACATAGAGGACGTGAAATGTGAATAGCAAGGCCGGTTCCGCCTGGGAGGGTAGAACCGGCCCTTTCGCTTCTGATTTGCCCCAGCAAATCAAGATTAGCCGTGCAGCCTGTGGTACTTGGCCTCGAGTTCTTCGTGTGTCTCCTCGTGGTCCGGATCCAGCACACAGGCGTCCACGGGGCAGACCAGTACGCACTGCGACTCGTCGAAGAACCCGACACACTCGGTGCACTTTTCCGGGTCAATGACGTAGGTCTCGTCCCCCTCGGAAATCGCCTCGTTGGGACACTCGAGTTCGCAAGCGCCGCAAAGGATGCACTCTTCCGTGATCATGTAGGCCATTCAGTTACCTCCTTCGTCTTAAAAAGATTTTGAGGGAGGCCCCCCACACCATCGTGGATGAATAACGGCGTCTCCCTTGACGAACAGCCAACGTAGGATTATACTGCCCTCGTGCAAATCAGGCAAGTTGCAAACAGTTTGCAACAACAATCTACGGACTACACGAGGTCTTTGCCCGGCCCGCTTTCGTAGAAGTCGGCGTTCTTCTGAATGTCACCTTCATACTCGTCAGGCACATCATCTTCGTGGAAGATTGCCTCGTTAGGACACTCGGTCTCGCAAGACGCACATTCGATGCAAGTTTCCGGGTCAATGTAATAGATGGGCCATTTGGGGTCATCGTCCACAAAGTGGATCGAATCGCTGGGGCAGACGTCCACACACAGCCCGGCACGCTCGCACTTACTGGTAATCACATACGCCATTTTTTGCCTCCGCTTTGATATAATGATTTTGACCACACCGACCACCTCGCGCTGGCGAGGCCGGTCGCACAAGAGACGAGCCCTATTGTAATAAAATTTGAATCTTTGTCAAGGGGCACCCTAATCAGCAGGTTGTTCCCGCCGTTGACCAATCGGTGCGTTCGTACCCCCCACGCTCGACCAGCCACAGGCACAGCCGCTGAAAGTCACGCGGCGAGAGTTTGTCGAAGGATAGGGGATGTTGCAGGTTTGGGCCACTGAGGGTATAATACAAACAGAAAGTTCGCCTGCTAACACAGGCTCAGAAAAAGCGAGGCGGGCGTCGCAAGCGCCCGCTTCTGACTGAGGACACGGAGAATGGATTGGATGAACGTCATATTCTGGCTAGTCGGCACACTGGTCGTTGTACTGGGACCAATTATTCTGATTCACGAACTGGGCCACTTCATCTTCGCCAAGTTGGCAGGGGTGCGGGTCGAGGAGTTCGGATTCGGCTTTCCGCCCCGCCTGCTGAAGTTATGGCACGGCAAAGGCTATCTCGAAATCGGCACTACGCGCGTGACCATCCCGGCGGGCCTCCGGTCGCCGCCCAGGCTGGAAGTGGGTACCCGCGTAGATGCCGTCGCCCAGCAACTTGATGACGACACCTACATCTTGCGCCACCTGACGGTACTCGATTCGGATGCAGAGTATCGAGAGCATGCCTCTGAGACCGCGCACGAGGACTTGCACTTACGCGGCGAGTTGACCACTCTGGAAGCGGGTACTCTGTACAGCCTCAACCTCCTGCCAATGGGCGCGTTCGTGAAAATGACCGGTGAGGAGGACCCCTCCGACCTGCGCAGCCTGGCGGCTCAACCCAAACGCTGGCGCGTAGCGATAATGGCTGCCGGGCCACTGCTTAATATCATCGTCGCCTTCATGCTGCTCGTCGGCGCTTACACCACTGGCTTCCCTGACAGATGGCTGGTCGAGGTCACCAGCGTGGAACCAGGCACCGCCGCCGAAGAGGCAGGGCTACAACCCGCTGACGTCATCCTGGCCGTCGGTGGAGAGCGCATCGAGGACGGTATGGAGCAATTGCGCAGCATCATCCGCGCTGCGCCAGAACAGACCGTCGAACTCATGGTTTTGCGCGGAGAGGAGACGCTGACCCTGACGGCAACGCCACGGAGTACCCCCGAAGGCTACGGCCTCCTGGGCATCATGATGGCCCCCTGGCCCGACCGGAGCGCGCTGCGGCATTACAGTCTTCCTGAAGCACTGAGCGCCGGCACCACTGACATCACCGCTGCGATCCTGATGACCGTACAGGTTCCGGCCCTGCTCGCGCGGGGCGATATGACCCCTCAAGAGGCACGCCCGGCCAGCATGGTCGGTATCAGCGAGATATTGGCCATTTCCCTGCAACAGAGCATTGAGTGGGGCCTGGCTTTCCGCGTGTTGCAGACTGCGTCGCTCATCAGCCTGGCCCTGGGCCTGACCAACCTGCTGCCCCTTCCCGCTCTCGACGGTGGGCACATCCTCTTCGTGCTCATCGAGGCTGTGCGCGGCCGCCGTATCTCACCCAGGTACGAGCAGATATTTCACTCCGTGGGCCTGGTGATCCTGGTCAGCCTGATGGCCTGGGTGATGTTTCAAGACCTCATCAACCCGATCATTCCCTGGTCGTTGCTGAGGTGAGATGAGACATCCACTCGACGCCTTGCTCGACGAGTTGCGCGAAAGTGCCGAGATGCCGGACCCGGCGTCGCTGTACCACTTTTCGAGCCTGGAGGCCGAAAACGCGGCGCGCGTGCGCGATGTGTGGCCGCACCTGCACATAGAGTTGCGACGGCGGCTGATCACGCGGCTGGTGGAACTGGCCGAGGCTGATTTCGAGGTGGGCTTCGGTGCAATCTTCCGGCTGGGACTGGAGGACAAGGACGCCAAGGTGCGCGCCGCGGCGGTCGAGGGGCTATGGGAGGACGAAGACGTGCGCCTGGTCCCGCTCCTGGTGGCACGCCTGCGGGAAGACGAGGCTGTTACCGTGCGAGCGGCTGCGGCCACGTCGCTGGGCCGTTTCATCCTGTTGGGCGAACTGGAGAAGATTCGTCCCGGGCCATATGCCCTGGCCTACGAGGCTCTATTGGCCGCGTGCCAGGCCGCAGACGAGCACAAGGAAGTGCGACGGCGGGCGCTGGAGTCGCTGGCTTACATCAGCAACGATACCGTGGTGGAATTGATCCGCGAGGCCTACGCCGCACCGGAGGAGAAAATGCAAATCAGCGCCGTCTTCGCCATGGGGCGCAGCGCCGACACCCGCTGGGCTCGCCAAGTGCGACAGGAACTCTTCAGCCCTAACACCGCACTGCGCTACGAAGCCGCCCGGGCCTGCGGCGAACTTCAACTCTCCGAGGCAGTGCCCGAACTGGAGGAACTGGCCGATGACGTTGACCACGAGGTGCAAGAAGCAGCACTGTGGGCTTTGGGACAGGTCGGGGGCGACAAGGCGCGGGAGATCCTGGAGCATTACTGCCTGGCAGAGAACGAGGCCACGCAGACCGCAGCCGAAGCCGCCCTGGATGAACTGGAGTTCCTGTATGGGGGCCTGTCAGAGTTCTTCACCAGGCTAATCAAAGAGCCGGACTGATGACACGCTTGCCTGTGCTACCACTGATTGCGAGCCTTGTTCTGGCGCTGGTGCTTCTGCCGGCTGCGTCCGCTGCCGATGGCATTACCGTAATCGAAAGCGGGGCCAGCCACAGTTTCGCCCAGCAGGTCACATTCACGCTGCAGGCCACATCCGACGCCGAAATCACTCGGGTCTACCTGTTCTTTCGCGCCGCAGGCGACGAGCGGGCCGCATCTGTGAATGTACCCATTGAGCCAGCCCGCGAAATCAGCGTCAACCACGTGCACGACCTACGCCTGTCTCCCCTGCCACCATTCGCCACAGTCACCTTCTGGTGGCAAATTGAGGACGCTGCGGGCAATACCCTTGCTACAGAACCCCAGCAGTTTGAATACACGGATAATCGCTTCCACTGGGAACAACTCAGCGCCGGCGGCATCACCGTCTACTGGACCGAAGGGCACGGCGATCCACCCTTCGGCCAGGCGGCGCTTGACATCGCCCGGGCCAGCCTGGAGAAAATCAACGCAGAATTGCGTGCCCCAGTGCCGGAGCCCATCGCCATCTACATCTACGACTCACTGCACAATCTCAAGGCGGCGATGGTGCTCACAGGTCGGGAGTGGGTGGGTGGACAGGCGCATCCCGAACTGGGTGTGATCGTCGTCGCCATCCCATTTAAAGAGGGCTATACGTCGCGCATGATGCGCTACATCCCACACGAAATCACCCACCTGCTGGTCTACCAGACCGTCACGCCGACCGGCTACAGGTATGTCCCCGCGTGGCTGGACGAGGGGTTAGCCACGGCTAACGAACGGCTGCCGACACCGGAGTATGCTATGGCGCTCGAAGAGGCACGCGTGGCCGGGGAACTTATTCCCCTGGAGAACCTGTGCGTCCCCTTCTCGCCCGATTCACACACCGCGCTCCTGGCCTACGCCCAGAGCGGCAGTGTGGTGCGGTTCATTCGCGAGCGCTACGGCGCTGAGGGGATACGCGCTCTGCTGGCAGCATACACCAATGGTGCCAGTTGCGCAAGGGGAGTACAGGAGGCGCTCGGCGTCAGTCTCAGTGGCCTGGAGACTGCGTGGCGGGCCAGTCTGGAGCCCCAGGCTCCCTGGCGAGCCTGGGTTGAGCAGATTGACGTCTGGATAGGGCTATGGCTTTTAAGCCTGTTGGTGTCCGTGCCGATGATCGGGGGGCTCCGTCGCCGCCGGTAGGGGCGCGGTAACCGCGTCCCTACGCTGGAGATAAAGTGTCAGATGCGCAACATCGTCGTCTTTGACCTGGAGACCCAACACACAGCCAACGAAGTGGGGGGCTGGAATCGCATCCGCGATATGCGTCTGGCAGTTGCCGTGACCTACAACGCCGCCGAAGACGTCTACCGCCATTACACCGAACAAGAAGTGGAACACCTCATCGCGACCTTGCGTGGAGCAGACCTGGTGATCGGTTACAACGTGCGCCGCTTCGACTACGAAGTTCTGCGCGCCTATACCCCCGCGAGGCTGGACCAAATCCCCACGCTCGACATGCTCGAAGACCTGTATCACACACTCGGGTGGAGGCCGTCCCTCAACGCCGTCGCTAGCGCCACGCTGGGGGAGACGAAGAGCGCCGACGGGTTACAAGCCGTGCGCTGGTTCCGCCAGGGCCAACTGGACAAGGTCATCGCCTACTGTCGTCGCGACGTCGAGGTGACCTGGCAAGTCCACCAGTTCGGCCAGCGTAACGGCTACGTCAAGTATCGCGATCGCCATTGGCGCGTGCACAAGGTACCGGTGCAGTGGTGAATGCAGCATTTGAACCCGCTTATCTGGCGCTACTCCGCTCAGGCGAACTGAAACAGCGCGTGCAGGCCGCCTACGAACGGTTGCACAACTGCGACTTCTGTGGCCGGGAGTGCCACGTGGACCGTTACGAGCGCGTCGGGCCTTGCAAGACCGGCGTGCGGGCCGTCGTCGCCAGTTACCACCCCCACCTGGGGGAAGAGGACCCCCTGCGAGGATGGCGTGGCTCCGGCACCATTTTTTTCGCCTGGTGCAACCTCAACTGCCAGTTCTGCCAGAACTACGACATCAGCCAACTGGGCCACGGGCGGGAGGTCGAGCCGGAGGAACTGGCCGGGATGATGCTCTCGCTCCAGGCACAAGGATGCCACAACATCAACCTCGTTTCGCCCACTCACGTCGTGCCGCAGATCCTGGCCGCCGTGCTCATCGCCGCCCAGGCCGGGCTGTGCCTGCCGCTGGTCTACAACACCGGCGGCTACGACTCCCTCGCGGCGCTGGCACTGCTAGACGGCGTGGTGGACATCTATATGCCGGATATGAAGTACGCCGACGCGGAGACAGCGCAGAGGTACTCCAAGATCAAGGCTTATCCAATGGTCAACCAGGCCGCCGTCAAAGAGATGCACCGCCAGGTGGACGACCTGGTGCTTGACGAGAACAGCATCGCGCTGCGGGGACTGCTCGTGCGCCACCTGGTGCTGCCCGAGGGGCTGGCTGGGACACCAGAAATAGCCAGGTTCCTGGCAGAAGACGTTTCCAAGAACACCTATTTGAACCTGATGGATCAATTCAGACCCTGCTACAAGGCTGCTGAACTACCGCCGCTCGACCGTCCCATCACACGGGCAGAGTATGAGCAGGCCGTACAGCAGGCCCGCGAGGCCGGTCTACACCGCTTCGACAAGCGAGAACTCCGTTTTCTCCGCGTCCTGCGGGGAGTGTGAAAGATGAAAAACACGGAAGAGAAACCGAAACCAGCAGCCCGTCTGCACGCCATCGTCCACGGATACGTGCAGGGGGTCAACTTCCGCTACTACACCATCCGCACCGCACAGCGCCTCGGCCTGAATGGCTGGGTCGCCAACCGCTGGGACGGCACAGTGGAGACCGTCGCCGAGGGCCGGCGCGAGGCGCTCGACGAGTTCCGGGCTTTCCTGAACCGTGGTTCCCCCTCCTCGACGGTGGAGCGGGTGGACGTTGAGTGGGAAACCCCCAGCGGCAAATTCGAACGCTTCGGGGTACGGTACCTATGAGAAGAAACCCCGAACGCCTGGCC
>DAOUEC010000190.1:0-12354 GCA_034430655.1 Anaerolineae bacterium | reverse complement strand
ACGAAGGCTTGCTCCAACGATTCTGCGTCGTCGTGAGCCAGCACGTCGCGCAACCGCACCAGTTCGCTCAGGAGGGCATTGAGCCGAAGCAGGACGTTCTCGCGGTTAAGAAAGACGGCAGTGTGGCGCTCGTGGGCATCACTGGCGGTCTCGGTGGCAACGGCGAAACGGTGGCCAGCGAACTTGCGCATCTCCTGCCACCCGGGGGTATCCACAGTGGCCCGCAATAGTGCGATGACCAGAAGATCGGGCAGCCCCTCGACGCCAGCCTGTAGCCCATCGTGCTCGGTGACGTCAATGAAGAAGGGATGGGCCTCGAGCGACTCGGTCAGCCCGGCGAGGGCATCAATCGCCGCGCTGGAAGTTCTGGCCGGCGTGGTGAAGCAGTAGAGCGCCTCCGTCAGCAGGTCGGCGCTGGCGGCATCCAGCCCCTCCGGGAGTTCCAAGCCGGCGGTGGCCGGGTTGAGAACGAGGTGGCCGCCGATGAAGAAGACACTCTCCGGCAGGAGTTCCTCGGCCCAGCGCATCACCGGGGCCTTGAGACGCGCGGTGTCGGTGACCAGGCAGCCGGGTTGAAGGTGCGGCGCGATGGCGGCGAAGGTCTCGCGCAACCGCGTGAGTGGCACGGCGACGATGACCAGGTCGGCGCTCTGACACGCCCGGCCCGGCTCACGCTCCACCCGGTCGAAGGCACCCCGGGCACGCGCCAGGTCGGCCGCTACGGCGTCGGCATCATAGCCGACGATCTCGGGCGGCTCTTTCTGCGCCTTCAACCCCAGGGCGATGGAGACGCTAATGCAGTTGGTACCGATGATCACGATTCGTTTGAAATCCATTGTGATATTCCCTCACTCAATTCAGATTATCGGCCGCTTGCAGTGCGGCCAGCAATTGGTCTTCCTCAGTCTGACAACCTGCCAGCCGGTCCTGGTGTCGCCGGATGAGGGCGACGGTGAGGGACGCACAGCCGGCCTTCTGGACCCAGTGCGCTCCCGTCTCCGGGTGTCTGGCGTGGACGATGAAAGGACGCCGCCAGCCCTGTGGCTCCCCCCGGCTCAGGCGGGCCAGCAGACACGGCGCAAAACGCTCCAGGAGCACGATGGTCGCTCGCTGCCACGCAGGCAGCCGGGCGGCGGCCTTACCCACGTCATGCAGCAGCGCCGCCGCCAGAAGTTGTGGGTTCGTGTGGCCTGTCTGGCGCAGCGCGTGGTACACTACCAGGGCGTGGTGCTGATCCTGGGTGGCCTGGCGACGGAAAAGCACGCGTGCCTCTGGCGTCAAGATGCATATTGCCTGTTCTATCTCCTCCTCTGAAACCCGAGCGGTCAATGCCCGCAGGAACTGTCCCACGCGGTAGCGGAGCGTGCTGGTCGGTTGATCCATCAAAAGAGCAGCAGCAGGCTCCACAAAAGCCCATACACTGGCGCGATCAGTATTCCGATCAGATCAACCCCTATCCGCGGAAGGATGAAGATCAGCACAGCCAGGATGAGTGTGCCGAAAGGACGCAAGCGTAGCAGGCTGTCTCCCCAGCGGGGCGGCAGCAGACCCATCAGAACTTTCTCCCCATCGAGAGGATAGACGGGGATAAGGTTGAAGAGCATCAAACTCAAGTTGATCTCGACGGCGACGAGCAGTAAAGAGCCGAGCCCGAAGGTCCCTGCGTACCGGTCCATAAACGCGGCCGAAAGGTCGGCCCAGCCCATGCGGAAGGGGATGGCGAGCAGCATAGCCAGGATGAAGTTGGACAGGGGGCCGGCTACTGCGCTGATGGCCATGCCTACACGGGGGTTCGTGCGCATCCGGTAGGGATTGACGGGTACTGGCTTGCCCCAGCCGAAGCCGGAGAACAGTAACAGCAGGCTGCCAATGGGGTCGAGGTGAGCTATAGGGTTGAGCGTCATGCGGCCCTGTAGACTGGCGGTGTCGTCCCCCAGTCGGTAGGCTGACCAGGCGTGGGCCCATTCGTGGATCGGGACGGCCAGGAACAGGATGATGAGCCGGACCAGGATTGTAGATATTGAAAGCCCAAACATAAGACGCGTCTCTCGGTCACTGTAAGTAGTAGTCTCCAATTATAACACGGTTATTGGAAAGGAGCGAACGGACAGTTGCTCCTCTCCCCTGATGATGTTATAATCACTTCGGAGGAGTGCGATGAAACTGAGCCGGGAAGAAGTAGAACACATCGCCGAACTGGCCAGACTGGCCCTGAGCGACGAGGAACTGACCTTGTATCAGGAGCAACTTTCGGCCATCCTAGAGCACTTCGAGCGGCTGCAGGAACTGGATACGGAGGCTATCCCCCCCACGGCGACCGTGCTGCCACTGCGCAGTGTGATGCGCGCCGACGAGCCCCGGCCCCCCCTCCCCCGTGAGGACATTCTGGCCAATGCCCCCGCCGCTGAGGAAGGGTGCTTTAAGGTGCCGGCGGTGCTGGAGTAGAAGCGACTGGTTCGTTGACGAGGAGATCGTACAGGACATCGCTCATTAATCGGGCGACGGGAGATTGTCTTTATACTGGCGGGTGACACGTGGAACTCTATCAATTAACCATCCACGAAGCAAGTAGGCGACTGGCCGCCGGGGAGTTCTCAGCGGTCGAATTGACCGAGGCGGTGCTGGAGCGCATCCTGGCGGTGGACAACGACGTCAAGGCATACCTGACGCTGACGCCGGAGGAGGCGCTGGCCCAGGCCCGCGCCGCCGATGTAGGGGCATCCCTTGCGGATGCCCGAGGGGGGCAACCGCGAGGGGGGCAACCGCGAGGGGGGCAACCGCGAGGGTTGCCCCTACAGGGCATCCCCATGGCGATCAAGGATGTGCTCTGCACGGAGGGCATACCCACGACCTGCGGCTCCCGCATCCTGGAGAACTTCGTCCCGCCCTACGACGCTACCGCCGTGGCGCGTCTGAAGGCCGCTGGCGCGATCCTTCTGGGCAAGACCAACACCGACGAGTTCACGATGGGCTCTTCCACGGAGAACTCGGCCTTCTTCACCACCCACAACCCGTGGGACTTGAGCCGGGTGCCGGGCGGAAGCAGCGGGGGAAGCGCGGCCGCTATCGCCGCCGACGAGTGCCTGGGCGCGCTGGGCACCGACACCGGCGGCAGCGTGCGCCAGCCGGCCGCCCTCTGCGGCGTCGTCGGCCTCAAGCCCACCTACGGGCGGGTCAGCCGCTATGGGCTGGTAGCCTTCGCCTCCTCGCTGGACCAGATCGGCGTGTTGACCAAGGACGTGACCGACGCGGCACTGCTGTTGGGCGTCATCGCCGGTCACGACCCCCGCGACTCCACTTCAATGGACGTGCCCGTGCCGGATTACACCGCCGCACTGACCGGCGATGTCCGGGGGGTGCGGGTCGGTGTGCCGAAGGAGTACTTCATCGAGGGGATGCAGCCGGAGGTAGAGGCAGCGGTGCATGCTGCGGTGGGTCAATTGGCCGACCTGGGGGCCGAGATTGTCGAGGTGAGCCTGCCCCACACCGACTACGCGCTGCCGGTCTACTACCTCATCGCGCCGGCCGAGGCCAGCGCCAACCTGGCCCGCTACGACGGTGTGCGCTACGGCCTGCGGGTGGGCGGTGGCGGGTTGATCGAGACGTACAAAGCGACCCGAGGGCAGGGGTTCGGCCCGGAGGTGAAGCGGCGCATCATGCTGGGCGCCTACGCCCTCTCCGCCGGTTACTACGACGCCTACTATCTCAAGGCGCAGAAAGCACGCACGCTCATCAAGGCCGACTTCGACGCCGCGTTCGGGCAGGTGGACGTCATCGTCGCCCCCACCAGCCCCACCACCGCCTTCCGCATCGGCGAGAAGGTGGACGATCCGCTGCAGATGTACCTCTCCGACGTCTTCACCCTCTCGATGAACCTGGCGGGCATCTGCGGGCTGAGCCTGCCTTGCGGATTCGACGCTGGCGACCTGCCCATCGGGTTGCAGGTGATGGGGCCGGCCTTCGGTGAGGAGGCTGTCTTGCGCGTGGCCTACGCCTACGAGCAGGCGACGGAGTGGCATAAGCGGAGGCCGCTGCTGTGAACAAGGAGTTGAACCAACGATTTGCGCGGGCGCGGATAAAGGTACACCAGTTCCTCGCTCCCTACGGCGGAGAGGTGCCTGAGGGGGAGATCGAGATTTATGAAGCGCTGGAAGAACCGGCGCTGGCAACGCATCGCTACCCAGATACAATTGTAGTCAAAAGCCCCGACGTACCGGAATCCGTCATCGCACACGAATTGGTGCACGTTGCCCAGCATACCCTGGAACAGTTTCGTGGCTTCCGCTTGCTCTACGTCTTGCTGGCCGAGGGCCTGGCCAAGTTCGTCGCCAGGTCGCTCTACCCGGAGCATATGGTCAAGTATGTGCCAGGACACGAGGTAGTCTCCCTGCTCGTCGGGGCTGCGCCCGATGTGATCCGCGACTTGCTTCGCATCAACGATCTGCCTTTGACACCTGAGGATGTGGAGAGAATCCTGACCAGCCCCCGCCTGCCGCCGTACACCCGTCGCCTTCTGTCAGCGGAGAGCGACCTCATTCGAGGCAGTGTGCAGCGTGCCTGGGAGGCCGGGATTGAGGACCCGACCTTCGTCACGCTGGGCGAGGAGATGCGGGCGTGGAAGTTCTTGTTAGACGAGCGATTCGAGCCACTGTGGAATCAACTGCATAAGGCGATAGAGCCGTGGTTTGAGGTAGAAGAACTAGACATAGAGAGATCTGAGAACGGTTGCCAAGGGACAACGTGATGGACCAGCAATGAAGAATACACGGGCAGGAGGGGGAGGGCATAGTGTGAGGAGGATAGAGGCGTCAGTGACAATTCAGGGGCAAGGTAGGGGAAATTGTCCACAGCTTTGGGGAGAGCAAGTGGGGTAAGCGGCGGGGGTAAATTCGGTTGTTAGGGGCGGACACTGGAACAGGAGGAGGGAGAGATTAGGGAGGCTTGAGGCGAATCTGGACACGGGAGTTCAACATGTGCTGGATTTGAGTAGTGCTGAGGCGGACATTGCGCCAGGCTTCCAGCAAACGCCAAGCGATGTTTTTGGCCGATCCCACCCCAGCGGGGAAGGCCTTGCGGAACAGACTGCCGTACGCGATCAGTTGAGCGATCGTATGAGCAATCTGCAGCAAGAGGTAAATCACTTTGGCAGAGACAGGGTGATGGGTGTAGATATGTTCCAGCGCATAGCCCCCATTCTTTTGCACGTTAAAACCTTCGTTTTCGATTTTCCAGCGTAGTCGGCCTCCTTCGTTTGCTAATTCGATAACGTTGCTCACTTTGACCTTGAAGTTGGTGATCCACTTAAAGCGAGTGGTTTTGAGTTCTCGTGTTTTAGGGTCGGGCTTTGTCTCCAGGCAGCGAGCGACAGAGACAGTATGCTCAATGTTCTTGGAGTCCACGTACTCGATGTCATTGACCCAATGGAAATCTTGCCGAGTTTTATACTGATCGGCGGGCTGAAAGTGGAGGCAGTTTTCGGGCAAGAGATCGAGGAGGGCATTGAACTCTTTCTGAACGGAAGGCAAGTCCTTTTCCTGGAGCACAATGATGTACTTCCAGCGGTGCCTCTCGCAGATGGAGAAGGTAGGGCCGCCGGCAAACAAGCCGTCCAGGAGCAGGCAAATCGGCAGACGAGGGAACCGTTTCTTGAGCCGTTCAGCAAGCCGATAGAAGGCTTTGAGTTCACAATCCTGCTTGTCGGAGTACTGGGCTGGGTTTTCCACGAACTCGGTCATCAGGGAAAAAACCAAACCGTCACGTGTGACCAGCTTGGCCTCCAGGATGGGGTGGTAGTAGATCGTATGACCATGGCGCGTCATTGTCAGGCAGTGAGGACAGTGACGTTCGGGGAAGGTCAACATCCCTGTACCATCAATGGACACCAGGAAGTATCGGTCAAACAAGCGGTAGCGGTAGAGGACTTTCTTCCGAATCAGGGTTTCTGTCATCCGGGTGACAGATTCCTGCACTTCCGCTACGATTAGACGCTTGCAAGTCTCATCCACGGTATCCCCGTGGGGACAGGTTTCGACATCGAATAGTGCCTGGAACTTGGCGGACGACGGGCCGTTCTGACGGAGCATGAGGCCTATCTGTCGCCGTGCCCCCAGGCGCAGCAAGAACATTAACACGCCCGCTGTCAGCACGGCTGGCAGTGGATAGGTGATGAAAGCTGGATGGCGTGGGTCCCTCACGTCCTGGAACATCCGACCAAACCCGCCAAAAAAGTTCTGCACAGTTACTATCAAGGACTTGATAAGGTTGGTCTGCTGTTGAGTGTGTTCATCCTCCAGCCCTATGGGCTCGCAGGTCTCGACGGGGTGAGATGAGGGTGAATTCGACATAGAGCAACTTCCTCATGGCATAAGGTTTGCCCTATAGTCTGTCTCAACACACAGATTTCGTCAAGTCGCTGTCACATTTGTGCGAAAAAGCCACGACGTGAATTCTAAGGTTCGGTGCTCATAAAGCCCTCAGGGGTGGATCCCGTGGCTCAACCCGATATACTAACGCTGTGGATGGCGATTTGGGCAGGAACAAAGGCATACAGAGCATGCTTTGTGCGAAAAATCGGGTATTCTTCATTGCTGGTGATGGACAATACATTTACATCTTACGAAACCGGGTTGAGTCTGTTGCTGAAGCGATTGGGCCATAACCATCCGCGCTATACCGAAGCGCTGACTTTGCAGTCACGTCTGTTGGAGAATTTGGCCCGGGCTCGTCTCTACGGGGATACCGAAATTAACCGCGCCGAGCGTGCACAGGTTGTGGATGCGTTGAATCGCCTGGCACTAAAGGCATTGGGAACAAGTTTCAACGTCCTGATTCGCGAGCCTGGATGGGCTGCTTTGGAAGGAACAGGAGCGGAAGTTCACGTAGAGGTAGAGCTTGGAGCCGTTAGGGAAAACGTTGTCACGGTAGCAGGCAGGGATGTCTACGGATCCGTTATCGTTACCGGTGATGGCGAGGTGGTTGGAGTTGACCACCGTCGGCGAGAACTGGAGAGGGCTCGCAGCGCTGGCGACCGGGCGGCTGAGGGAGCGGCTCTGGCCAATCTGGGTTCGGCCTATGCAGCCCGGGGGGACTTCCACCACGCTGTCGAGCATTACGAGCAGGCCATCGTCATCGCCCGCGAACTGAGCGACCGTCAGGCCAAAGCCATCTACCTGCAAAACCTGGGGCTGGCCCTTCTGCGCCTGGCCGACGCCGAGCCCGACCAGAGTGAAACCCATCTCTCCCATGCCGCCGACGCACTCCGCCGGGCGATGGAGTTGTTCGACGCATTGGAGGCCGCTCCACTCCTCCGCGCTCGCACCCGCTACCACCTGGGACGTTGCTACCATCAGTTGGGTCGCTGGCGTGAGGCGATCACATTGTTGGAGCAGGCCCGCGAGACCTTTTCGCGGCACAAGGCCCGCCCCGAACTGGCCCACGCCCTTCTGAAACTGGGACAACTCTACCACCAGCGTCAAGATTTTGAGTCCGCCTACATCTATCTGAAAGATGCTCTGCGTCTCTTCCGGCGGCTGAAGGACACCGACGGCATCGCGGTGACACAGGAGGCGCTGGGCAGCCTGGCATTGCAAACCGCCCGCCCTGCCGATGCGATTGCCTCTCTCCAGGAAGCCCGCCAGGGCTACACAACCCTGCGACGGAAAGAACGTTTACGGGCGGTAGATGATCTGCTGCGCATTGCCCATCAAGCCCGTCAGCCCATAGGGGAGATAGGAGTCACACCATGAGTTCGATTGCCCGTTATCGCAAGACCCTGCGGCGCTGGGGGCTGAGCGATGTCCCCTTTCGCGCCACGCCACCGGAAGATCCGGCGGAGTTGAGCCGCATCTTTTACGGTCGCCAGCGAGAACTGGATCTGGCGCTCCCGGCCCTTTACGAGGGGCGCAACGTGCTGGTGCGCGGCCTGTGGGGGGTCGACAAGACCGCCTTTATCCTGCGCCTGCTCCACCGCCTGCAACAAGAGACCGCTGCGTTGGGAGAGCGGATGCTTATCCTGTACGTTGGTCGCTTCCCTGGCGAGACGTCGGAAGCATTGTACCGGGCGCTGCTATTGCCACTGTCCGAGACGCTGGCCGACGCAGAGCCGGAGGCCCGCCGCGTGTATGACGCCCTCAGCGGTTTACAAATCATTCACAGCCGCCAACTTCAGGTCGAGGGCAAGGTGGACCTGCGACTCGTCAGCATCGGCGGATCGTGGGAGCGGGGAAGGGAGGAGGGCTGGCAAATTCAGAACGTCTACACTGTCTTGCTGCGTTTGCTCAACGTCGCCCAGGAACGGTATGGGCGGGTCATCGTTGCCGTTGACGACCTGGACAAGAAGGAGCCGCGCGCGGTGCAAGACCTCATAGACGACGCCACTGACCTGTTGCGACGCGGGCAGGGCAAACGAGGCTTTCTGCTGACCGGTCGCTTCACCTCGACGCTACAGGACGTCTCCGGGCAGATGTTGGGCCTGTTCAGCGAGACCATCACACTGCCCAGAATGAGCACCGACGAGTTGTACCACATCGCCGTCAACTATCTGAACACCGCCCGTGAGCGCCCATCCGGCGAGGTCACGCCCTTTGCGGCGGAAGTCATCTCCCGGATTGCCGAATACGCCTACCACATCCCCCGGCAGTTCAACCTGATCTGCGAAAAGGTGATGCGCCGGGGCGCAATGAGAGGCGTGGAGCGGATAGATGAACAGACCTTCCTTACGCTCTGGCGGATGGTGCAGGACGAGTTCGCGCTGGAACTCACCCCCGACATCCGGCGGCTGCTCTACGTCGCCCGGCGCAGTGGTGGGCTTTCGGCGGACATTGACGATGCCACGTTAGAGCAATTGGGCGTCGAGACGTTCGTCGAGTTGTTGCCTATGCTCAAATCATTGGAGGGAGATCTGCTTATCCGACAAGAGGACGGGCGACTGTTGCCCAGCGCGTTGGTGCCGGACGAAGAGGAGCGCGGCAACTGAGTCTCTGACGGCTCGAAGCAGGACCCGCGAGCAACAAGCAGCCAGCATTGAGACACGAGGAGCAAACATGAAAGGCATCATCACTATCGCCGGATATGGCACCCGCTTCCTGCCAGCGTCTAAAGCGGTCCCCAAGGAGATGTTCCCCATCGCCGGCATCCCGCTGATCCAGTACCACGTAGAGGGACTGGTGGCGGCGGGCATCACCCAGATCATCGTCGTCGTGCGTGGTGGCAGCGAGGTGGTCCAGCACCACTTCGCGCCCGCCGCCGACCTGGAGCGACACCTGGAGACATCAGGCAAACTGGCGCTGCTGGAGGAGGTGCAACGCATCTCCCACATGGCGGAGATCGTCTTCGTGCGCCAGCCCGAGAGGCTGCCCTACGGCAACGCATCACCCGCCCTCGCTGCCCGCCCCTGGCTGACCCCCGGCGAGCCGTTCTACTACATGTTCGGCGACGACATCATCATCGGCGACGTGCCGGTGCCGCGGCAAATGCTTGAGGCGTTCCACAAGTTCCAGCCGGCGGCCGTCCTCGCCACGCAGCGCGTGCCAGACGAGGAGACACACCTGTATGGCTGCATCGAACTGAGGCCTGGCTCTGCTAACGAGATGGCGCGCATCGTGGAGAAGCCCGCGCCGGGCACCGCCCCCTCCAACTGGGTCCAGATCGGCCACTTCATCTTCACGCCGGAGGTTTTCGACGTGCTGGATGACCTGGAGCCGGGGCGTGGGGGCGAACTGTGGATGGCCGACGCGGTGGACCGGCTGGCCGCCCGTTCGTCTGTCATCGTGCAGCCCATCGAGGGCTTGTGGATGGCCGCAGGAGACCCGCTGCGCCAATTAAAGGCCAACATCGAGATGGCCCTGCGGCGCGACGATATGCGAGAAGGCTTGGTCGCCTACCTGCGTTCGCTGGAGTTGTGACGTAATTAGCAGTTAGCAGTCAACAGTTGGCGGCTAGCGGCTAATGGCTGTTGTTCACGTACGTTTGGTATGATGATGGGCACTATTGTCGAGTGCTACGCCGGCACCCGCTACCCCGAGCGCCCGCGCACCTTCCTCTGGGAGAGGGAGTGGGTGGCGGTGGAGGAGGTCGAACGGCAGTGGCGTACGCCGGCCGGGCCGGCCTTCCGCGTCCGCAGCGCCGACGGCCGCCGCTTCACCCTGGTCTACGACGAGGCCGCCGACACGTGGGACGTCCAGTCTGTGCCTGGCGTATCAGAGGAGGTGATGTGACGATCCTGATCGGCATCCTCCTCGCTCTCGTCGTCGGCATCCTGCCGATGGTCGTCTACGCGCTCATCCTGTGGTGGCTCGACCGCTACGAGAAGGAGCCACTGGGCCTGCTGGTCGCCGCCTTCCTGTGGGGTGCGGTCCCCGCCATCATCTTCTCCCTCATCGCCGAACTCATCCTGGGCATCCCCATCTCCACCTTCGTCGAGCCGGTGACCGCCGACCTGGTCGGGGCGGCAGTGGTCGCCCCCATCGCCGAGGAGATCTTCAAGGGGATGGCGCTGATGTTCCTGCTGCTCCTCTTCCGCCACGAGATTGACAGTCCCCTCGATGGCATTGTCTACGGCGGGTTGGTAGGTTTCGGCTTCGCCGCCGTGGAGAACGTGCTTTACTTTGCCTCAGCGTTTATGGAATCCGGCCTGGGCGGACTCGCTTTGCTGACAGTGTTCCGTGCTCTTCTCTTCGGCCTCAACCACGCTATGTTCACCGGCCTGACCGGGTTGGGACTGGCGCTGGCGTGCACCTCGCCCAACGTACTGGTGAAGGTTAGCGCGCCCATCGCGGGCCTGCTGCTGGGGATGACGGCCCACACCGTCCACAACGGCAGCGTGGCGCTGGGCGCTGAGTTGTGCTGGCCCTGCCTCATCGCCTTCATCTCCGACTGGGGCGGCGTGTTGATACTGCTCGCTATCATCGTATGGACCTCGGTGCGGGAGCAGCGCTGGATCGCCACCTTCCTGGCCGACGAGGTGGGACAGGGCACGCTGAGCCAGGAGGATTACGCCGTGGTGTGCTCCTATATCAGGCGGGTAGCGGTGCGGGCGAACGCACTGTTCAGCGGCAACTTCAGGCGTTGGTGGCACCTGGGCTGCTACTACCGCCTGGCAACGGAACTGGCCTTCAACAAGCATCGTCTCACCCGTTTCGCTGGGGAGGAGGATACACAGGCGCGCGTCGTGCAGTTGCGGGAGCAGGTGAAGGAAATGAACGAGGACGAATGACGAATGACGAATGGCCAATGACCAAAACGTGAATGTACGTAACACCCATCACGACAGCGACGTAGGCAAAAACCAGAGCCGCCAGGCTGGTTCGGCGGCCCTGGTTTCTGTTTGGCGGGAGTGGATGGGAGTCGAACCCACCGCGGCCCGCTCTGCGCGGCCCGCCACCGGTTTTGAAGACCGGGGAAGCCACCGGGCCCCAACCACCCCCACGAACGTAATACGTAAAACGTAAAGCATAATAAGAATAGCGCAACTCGCGCAATTAGTCAAGTTGGAAGCAGAGAATACGGCCCTGCATCGTCTTGGCTTCCGATTCGGTTTGTGTTACAATTAGTCATTGGTCATTAGTCATTGGTCATTAGTCATTGGTCATTGAATCGATATGCCGCTGTTGATTGACGGACACAACCTCATCGGGCGATTGCCCGGCCTGCGCCTGGACGACCCAGACGACGAGGCCAAACTGGTGGCGCGGCTGCGGACCTACTGTGCTCGCACGGGCAAACGTGTCACGGTGGTCTTCGACCGGGGCCTGCCGGGAGGGCGCTCGCGGGAACTCTCCGGCGGGAGGACGGAGGTTGTCTTCGCCTCCGCCGGTCACACCGCCGACGGAATCCTGCGCGAGCGCGTTCGCCGGGCACGCGACCCCCGTGGGCTGACGGTGGTCACCTCCGACCGCGAAGTCATCGCGGCGGCGCAGGCGGGAGGGGCACGGGTGATGCGGTCGGAGGAGTTCGCTGTCCAGTTGAGAGCGCGGCGTCCGGCGGATGAGGGGGAGAAAGACGTGCACCTCTCGGCAGAAGAGGTCGGGGAGTGGTTGAAGGTGTTCGGGGGAGGGGACGATGAGTAGCGGCGGACTGGATGCTTGATACTGGATGCTTGATAGACCCTCCACTACCCCTATAGACACCTGGCCGCTCGCGTCGGATTGCGAATCCGCCCCCTCAATGGCTGGAACTGCGACCGGAGGCAGATTGTGTTTTGAAACGTGCACAAGACGGGAAACCCTGCTATAATGGGGCGCGTTCTGGCAACGGTACACTCGACAACCACGGAGGTTTCACAGATGAGATTCCCACGCCGCAGCGGCATCCTGCTGCACCCCACATCGCTCCCCGGTCGGTTCGGCATCGGCGACC
>DAOUEC010000189.1:0-16866 GCA_034430655.1 Anaerolineae bacterium | reverse complement strand
TTCCTCACCGGCGGTGGGATGATCCGGCGGGTGGGACGGGCGGAGGCGAGCTGGGATGACCTGCCCTGGAAGTTCGAGGCCGGCACTCCAGCCATCGCCGAGGCGGTGGGGCTGAGTGCAGCAGTGGATTAGTTGAGCGGGGTAGGGATGGAAGCGGTGTGGGCGCACGAGCAGGAGTTGGCAGCCTACGCATTGGAGCGCCTGGCAGAGACACCAGGTGTACGCATGATTGGGCCGCCGGCTGAGGAACGGAGCGGGGTGGTTGCCTTCACCGTCGAATCTATACACCCCCACGACCTGGCTCAGGCGCTGGATGGAGAGGGCATCGCCATTCGCGCAGGCTTCCACTGCGCGCAGCCGCTCCACGAGCGTTTAGGGCTGGCGGCTACGGCGCGGGCCAGTTTCTACCTCTATGACACCCGCGAGGAGGTGGACCGGCTGGTAGAGGGGATCCAGAAGGCCCAGGCCTGGTTGGGACAGTAGGGGCGTGGTCGCCACGTCCGCGAGGGACGCGGTTACCGCGCCCCTACACCGCCGGACGGTCGGGAGGGGGGGCGCGCTGCTTTGAGAGAGGCATTATGGAAGACCTGTACCGTGAGCATATTCTCGATCATTATCGCCACCCCCGCCACCAGGGGACATTGGACGACGCGGACATATCTTGCGAGCAGGATAACCCGGTCTGCGGCGACGTGGTGCGGCTCGACGTCCGGCTGAAGGATGGGCGGGTGAGCGAGGCGCGATTCAGCGGCCGTGGCTGCGTGATCAGCATGGCGTCGGCCTCGATGTTGACCGAGGAGATTCTGGGCAAGACCGTGGAGGAACTGAAGGCGTTGCAGGACGAGGATATGTTTGAAATGCTGGGCATCACGCTGGGACCGGTGCGGGCCAAGTGCGGGCTGCTGCCACTACGAGTGCTGCAAGGCGGGCTGGCCCGTATGGAGGAGACCTGACCCCCTGGCCCCCTCTCCTACGAGGGAAGGGAGGCTGGGGCAGGGAGACTGTGAGCGGTCAGGCCTTCGACGTCGAACTGAGTTCCCCTTCCAGCATCTCCATAAGTATAGCGGGCATGCCATCCCGGTCGTCGGGCGTCACGGTGATGACAGTCGTCGCACTGACGGGCAGTTTGAGTTGTGCCCGCGCCACCAACTCGGGGCGGACGACGACGAGCGCCAGCGCGAAATCAGTCCTGCATAGCAGGTCAGGCGCGTTCAGCCAGCCCTCCCCTCGTTCTATCTCCAGCGGCCCCAGTTCATCCACCACGAGCAGGTGGCCTGGCAAGGCGTGGGCCAATGCTGCGTTCCCCCAGGCCAGGGTTTCGGGGTCGAAGCGGAAGCGGCCCTGGGTTACGGCGGGGCCCGCGTCAGGTTCGAGAGTCAGCCGGCGCACGTCGCCGCTACGCACGTCGAGCACGTCCAGGGTGCCGTTGGGATGGCTCAAGGTGAGGATGCCGCCGCACGTGTATCCCCTGGCCTGTGCCAGGGCGATGGTCTCACGGCAGACAGTACTCTTGCCCACGCCGCGCTCGCCGGTCAGGATGATGATGCGTACAGCCATTTCGCCTCGCCCGGCACAATGATACCATATCAGGTCTCAAACCCCAAATCCCAGCCGATTGCATCCTGGCGCGATGTGCGGTATACTTTCCCTGGGCGGGAGGCGGCTCAGGACATAGCCTGCGAGGGGATTGAGAGAATGGCTATTCGTGTACTATTGGCTGATGACCACACCCTGGTGCGGCAGGGCTTGCGGGCACTGCTGGAATCCAAACTCGGGTTCACGGTGGTCGGGGAAGCCGACGACGGCCGGGAAGCGGTGCAATTGGTCGAGGCACTGCATCCCGACGTGGTCGTGATGGACATCGGCATGCCAAGCCTGAATGGCCTGGAAGCGACTGCTCAGATCACCAGCCGGGGGTCCGATACCAGGGTCGTCATCCTATCTATGTACACGGATGAGATCTATATTCATCGGGCACTGCAGGCCGGCGCTTCGGCGTATGTGCTCAAGCGTGCTGTGTACAACGAACTCCAACTTGCCATTGAGGCAGCACACCGGGGCGAGAAATACCTCAGCCCCGGTATCTCTGAGGCGGTGGTGGAGACGTATCTTCGCGCAGCGTCCGTGAGTGATCGGCTGCGGGCCTACGAACTCCTCACACCGCGCCAACGGGAGGTTCTGCAACTCATCACTGAGGGACACAGCCGGCAGGAAATCGCTGAGATTCTGTGCATCAGTCCCAAAACCGTGGCTCGGCACCGGGAGAATTTGCTGACCAGGCTCGGCTTTCAGGACGAGGTAGAGCTGGTGAAGTTTGCGCTGCGTGTTGGCCTTTTCACCGACTAATCCTCGTATCCTGGAATGGGCCCGAAGGCGGCCTCGATTTCCTCCGGCTCGAAAACCCCCAGCATACATTCCCACCAGGTCAGTCCGTCGGTCTTCTGGAACTCCCACCAGCGGATGTCCGGCCAGAAGTAGCGCCAGCGCCACAGGGCCGGCATCCGCTCCCACCCGTAGTCGCCAGCGAGGGTGGTGAAGTCCACGTAGTAGCCGGCCGGAATGTGCGCTTTGGGCGCGCCACCCTCCACCATAGCGCGCCCGCTCTCCTGGCGGGCATTCAGGTCCCACACTGCTTCGCGCAGAGGTTCGCCCATGCTCCCATCCTGCTCAGCGGCGCGTATGAAGACACGCCAGTAGGTGACGTTGCCCACGTCCTCCCGCATCAGTTCAACCCGCGGTTCATCATCCTCGTAGGGCTCCTGGTCCAGGCCGATTGCCCTGCCACAGACGTGCCAACTCATGCGCGAATGACCCGAGGGCGGTGTATGGGTAATCGGCAGCCACGAACTGCCCAGTGTGGCCAGATAGTCCCACCCCGTCTCCTCGATCACGCGCTGGCGTAGCGCGTTGAAACTCTCGTTCACCCGGTCGGACAGAAACGCCTCCTCGTCACCCCCGGCGTTGGGGAGTGGGAACAGCCTGTAGGGCGGGCCGCTGACCGGCGTCGGCTGCACCAGTTCTACGTAGAACGGCGGCCCCCCGGCCGGCTCGGCGGCCTGAGCCCGGGCCACGACGCGGGGAGAAAGCGCAAGGCTCATCCACGCCAGGTCGTCCAGCGGCCCGTCAATGCTGTAAACCTCCTGGAATAACGCCCAGCCTGTCATGCTGGCCGCAACGAGGTGGCTGCGCCCGCCCCGCTCGTAAGCGTAGATCAGACTCTGCCCATCCGGGGCCCAGGCTGGGGAACTGCCAGCGCCGAAGAGTTCGGTCTGGACCTGGTTGGCCGCCATCGCATCCCAATCGAAGGTCGTGACCTGGATGGAGGGGTTGCCCCTCGGCCCGCTGACGTAGGCCAGTTGTGTGCCGCCGGGCGACCAGGTCGGGTCGTCCTCGTCCAGGTCGGGGCTTTGGGTGACGTTGATGATCTCTCCCTCATCATCGAGGAGGTAGAGGTAAATGTCCTTGTTGCCGTCGCGGAAGGAACTGAAGGCGATAGCACGGCCGTCGGGCGACCAGGCCGGCCCGTAGTCGGGTGCGCGATCGGTGGTGATGCGCCGCACTTGCCCTCCGGTGGTGCTCATCGCATAAATGTCGAGGTTGCCACGGCGGTAGGATTCAAAGGCGATCCAGCGTCCATCGGGCGACCAACTGGGGTTGGCGTCGAAACCAGGATCGTGGGTCAGGCGGATCAGCGCGCCGCTGACCAGGTCCAGCAGGTAGATGTCCCAGTTGTGGGCGCGGTTCGACGCGAAGGCGATGTAGTCGCCGTCGGGGGACCAGGCCGGGTCGCGATCCTCGGCCGGATCGTAGGTCAGCCGCACCAGTTGCCGCTCGGCCTGATTGAGGGCGTAGATGTCGGCGTTGCCGTTGCGCCGCAGGGTGAAGGCGATGGCCCCGCCGAGGCCGTTGGGGGTGGGGGAGAGGCCGGGGATGGGGGAGGGGCCGGGACTAATAGCGGCAGCGGCTGGTAGCGGTAATGGGGATTCCACGACGAGCGGCATCGTGGTCGCCTGGTACAACGCGATGGTCAGCAGTACCAGGACGACCAGGTTACCCAGGATCAGCAGGACGAGCAACCGCACGCCGCGCGGTCGCAGCATGATGGGCTGCCCGACCTCGTCCGGCCGGCGCAGCCAGGCGAGTGTGAAAGCGACGCGGTTCCAGAGTCGCCGGAGCATGCTCTCTTGCTCCTCCGCTCCCCTGTGCCTCCGCTCTCCTGCTGTCTCCGTCTCAGGTTCGCGATGTTGCTCTGACGAGACCTCGTTGACCATTCTGGGTCAAGTATACGATGCTTGGAGTGCTTGTCAAGCCCGCCGCGATGGGCTATACTTGTACTCGTGAAACGTAAAACGTGAAACGCGAAAACGATGTTCGTGTCGGCACCTCGTCGCGTTTCACGCTCTCGCGGGGGTGCCTATTGACGCGGCTGGCTCAGCCAGATTGGAGAAGCGGGGTGTATCACGTCTTCGTGGTGTCCGACGGTACCGGGGTGACGGCCGAGCAGGTCTTGAGCGCCGCCCTGATACAGTTTGCGGATGCGGAGGTGGAAGTCGAGCGCCGGCCGGGTGTGCTCACCGAGGAACAGGTGCGCCAGGTGGTACAGGAGGCTGCCCAGGTTGGTGGTTTCATCGTGCACACGCTGGTCTCGGACAAACTGCGCGAGGTGATGTTGCGCACGGGCCGGCTGCACAACGTCGAGACGATTGATCTGATGGGGCCGCTGTTGGCGCGGCTGTCTCAGCAGTTGGCCATCTCGCCGGCCGAGAAGCCAGGCCTCTTCCGCCAGTTGAACGAGGAGTACTTCCGGCGCATTGAGACAGTGGAGTTCGCGTTTCGTCACGACGACGGCCTCCGCGCCCACGAACTTCCGCAGGCAGAGATCGTGCTGGTGGGTGTCTCGCGCACCTTCAAGACGCCGCTCAGCATCTACCTGGCGTTCAAGGGCTGGTTCGTCGCCAACGTGCCCATCCTGCTGAAAGCGAAGCCGCCGTCGGCCCTGTTTGACTTGCCCTCCGGGCGCGTCTTTGGCCTCACGATTGACCCTGTGCGGCTGGCAGGATTGCGGCGCGTGCGGCAGGAGCACCTGGGCGGGGCCACGGGCGAGTACGCCGACCCCGATTTCGTGCGTCGCGAGGTGGAGTACGCGCTGAGCATCTTTCGCAGCCAGCCTGGGTGGCCCATCGTTGGCGTGACCGACAAGCCCATCGAGGAGATTGCGTCCGAGATTCTAGCGCTTACGGGGCAGGCGTAGGACCACGCACGTTGACCTAATCCCCGTGGTGCGTTATACTACGAAAGGTATCTTCTCAAAATGTAGGGGCGAACCCTTGCGGTCGCCCTGACGGGCAGGTGCAAGACCTGCCCCTACCCCAGATTATTGAGAAGATACCACGAAAGCGTGATGCATAGTTGGTGAGTAGCGCAAGTCGTTTCTCTAAGGAAGAAGCGCGCGCTGCTGCCAAGGCGATGCGGATGGTACACGTCTTCGTCCGTCAGAAACTGGGATTAAGCGATCAGCAACCGGTATGAACCAATGCCCAAAAAAGTAACCCCTGTCCGCAAGCAATATCTCCAGATCAAGGCCCAGCACCCGGATGCCATCGTCTTCTTCCGGCTGGGCGATTTCTATGAGACCTTCGACGAGGACGCGGAGACCGCCGCCCGCGAACTGGACCTCGTCCTGACCTCACGCCCGGTGGCTAAGGGGGTGCGGGTGCCGATGGCCGGCGTTCCCTACCACGCCATTGAGGGATACATCGCCCGCCTCATCGAGAAAGGCTACCGCGTCGCCATTGCCGAGCAGGTGGGCGAGGTCACCGGCAAGGGGCTGGTCGCCCGCGAGGTGACGCGCGTCGTGACCCCCGGCACCGTCGTCGAGCCGGCGCTGCTGGACGAGAAGCGGCCCAATTACCTGGCGGCGGTCGTCGTTGAGGGCGACCCTTCGGCTCCGCTCAGGGCAGGCCGGGCCGGACTGGCCTACGCCGACATCACCACCGGGGAGTTCGCCACGGCACAGTTGGACGCGGGCGAAGTGACACAGGAGTTGGCGCGATTGCAGCCACGGGAATGTCTGATGCCTGAAGAGGTGGGGCAGGGGGCAAGAAGCAAGAGGCAAGATGCAGGAAGCAAGCATCCAGCATCCAGCATCGAGTATCCAGTTGCCAGCACGCACCTCACGCCGCTCCCGGCCTACCGCTTCGAACTGGGCGCGGCCCGCCAGGCGCTGCTCGACCACTTTGGCGTGGCGACGCTGGACGGCTTCGGCTGCGCAGGCAAGCCGCTGGCCATCCGCGCCGCTGGCGCCATCATCCACTACCTGCGCGAGACCCAGAAGGGGGCGCTGGCGCAGATTGTGGGCCTCAGTACCTACTCTACGTCCCGCTTCATGATGCTCGACGCGGCCACGCGCCGCAACCTGGAGTTGACCGAGACGATCCGCGAGCGCAAGACGCACGGCTCGCTCCTGGGCGTCCTTGACTTGACGCTCACCCCCATGGGCGGGCGGCTGCTGCGGGCACGGTTGGCCCAGCCCCTGCTCGACCGGGCGGCACTGGAGGCCCGGCTGGACGAGGTGCAGGCGTTCTACGAAGACACCATCGCCCGCGGGCGAGTACGTGAAGTACTCAAGGGCACGCCCGACCTGGAGCGGCTGACCAATCGGGTGTTGGCGGGCATCGCTACGCCCCGTGACCTGGTGGGCATCAGGAAGGCGCTGGAAGTTGTGCCCGAACTCACAGAGTTGCTGGCGCAATTCGCAATTCGCAATTCGCAATTCGCACCCTCCCTTGACCCCTGCGACGACGTGGCTTCCCTCATCGGTTCCGCCATCGTGGACGACCCACCCGCGAACGTCTCCGCCGGCGGGGTCATCCGGCCCGGCTTCTCCGCCGAACTGGATAGCATCGCCACGGCGGCACAGGACGCCAAGGCGTGGATCGCCAACCTGGAAAGGGAAGAGCGCAAGCGCACCGGCATCAAGAGCCTCAAGGTGGGCTACAACAAGGTCTTCGGCTACTACATCGAGGTCACCAAGACCAACCTGGACGCGGTGCCCGACGACTACATCCGCAAGCAGACGTTGGTCAACGCCGAGCGGTTCATCACGCCGGAACTGAAGGAGTACGAGGCGCTGATCCTGAACGCCGAGGAGCGGCAGGCCGAGGTGGAGACGCGGCTGTTCCAAGACGTCCGCCAGCAGGTGGGGGCGCGGGCTGGACCGCTGCTCAAGACGGCGCGTGCGCTGGCGCGGTTGGACGTGGCGACGGCGCTGGCCGAGGTCGCCGTGCGCAACCGATACGTGCGGGCCGAACTGACCGGCGAGGACGTGCTGGAGATCGTCGCCGGACGCCACCCCGTCGTCGAGCAGACACTACGGGACGAGCCCTTCACGTCCAACGACCTGCGTCTCAACAGCGAGGAGCGCATCCTGGTCATCACCGGCCCAAACATGGCCGGAAAAAGTGTGTTCTTACGGCAGAATGCCCTCATCGTGCTGATGGCGCAGATGGGCAGTTTCGTGCCCGCCGACCGGGCGCGGATCGGCATTGTGGACCGCATCTTCACTCGCATCGGCGCGCAGGACGAGGTCGCCTCCGGCCAATCCACCTTTATGGTCGAGATGATTGAGACGGCCAACATCCTCAACCACGCCACGCCGCGCAGCCTGCTCATCCTCGACGAGATTGGGCGGGGCACCAGCACCTACGATGGCCTCTCAATCGCCTGGGCAGTGGTCGAATATCTGCACAATCACCCCGAGCGGCGGGCGCGAACGCTCTTTGCCACCCACTACCACGAGTTGACCGAACTGGCCGGGCGGCTCCCGGCGGTGCGCAACTACAACCTGGAGGTGGTAGAGGAGAGCGGGCGCGTCGTCTTCCTGCACAAAGTCGTGCCCGGCGGGGCGGATCGCTCCTACGGCATCCACGTGGCGCAGTTGGCGGGCGTGCCGCGCCCGGTTCTCCACCGGGCCGAGGAACTGCTGGAACAACTGGAGAGCGGCGAGTTCCGCCCCGGCACCCCCGCACCCGAGCCCCACCAGCCGGTGCTCTTCGCCGACGAGCACCCGGTGGTGGAAGAGTTGCGGGGGCTGGACGTCTCGACGATGACGCCGCTGGAGGCGATCAACAGGCTGTACGAGTTACAACAACGTGTAGAGAAGGCCGACAATCAGAAGGGGCGACGCGGCGCGAAACGGTGAAAAGCAAGGAGGCAAGAGGCAGGAAATAAGAGTCATCCTGCCTCCTGCATCTTGCCTCCTGCATCTTGCATCCTGTATCTTACAACAGCCTCGCGATCAGCCAGGCTACCAGAAGGAAGACCAGGCCGATGGGCAAAATCAACAGCCCTATCCCCAGCACTGGGATCAGGATCACGCCGAGCAGCGAGATGATCACCCCCGCCAGTCCCAGCGCGACCATCAGCACCACCGCCACCAGCACAAACGGCAACTTGATCAGCCAGATTAGGAACTTCAACATCGTGATTATCCCTCCTTTCGGGTCAACCTCGCTTTCAATACGCAGATAGGGCATCCTGAGTTGCGTTTGTAAGGGCGGATGGGGCTGTGCTGGTTGGTTAGTTGGTTGGCTGGTTTGGGTAGTTGTCGCGCCCGCCTCGTTCTGTCGCCCGCGCAGGGTTGACCGCAAACCTGACCTGGGCTACAATCAGGCGTGCACCCGACGACCGTAGGATGCTGGATGCCCCTTACCACAAACCAACAACTCTTCGAGTACCGCATTGTGCGCGTCCTGGGCCGGGGGGCTTTCGCACCGTCTATCTGGCCTACGATGCGCTTCCGACCGGGCAGGCTTGCACAGATTGATGCTCAGGGGTATACTAAAAACGCTACTTCCCTGGCGAATGGGAGCCTATGCACATAGATGACTTCATCTGGTTGCCGGACATTGTTGAGAAACTGGAGAGCAAGCACCACGTTTCGCCGGAGGAGGTTGAGGAGGTGTTTTTCAACCGCCCCCGCTTCTACTTTATTGAGCGGGGACATGTGGCAGGCGAGGATCTGTACGTTGCGCTGGGCCAGACAGATAGCGGGCGCTATCTGAGCGTGTTTTTCATCCGCAAGCCGGGGAACCTGGCGTTGGTCATCAGCGCGCGAGATATGGATACAGCGGAGCGCAGGCGATATGGACGCAAGTAAGAATAGAGAGCCCATTCCAGAGCAATTCGAGAGCATCGAGGCCGCAGCCGATTTCTGGGATACGCACAGCCTGGCCGACTATTGGGACCAGACCCGCGAAGTAGAGATCGAGGTGCGAGCCCGGCGTCGTCGGCGGGTCACGCTGGACCCGGAGGTGTGGGAGCGGATCGTCAGCCAGGCCCGTATCCGTGGTGTGTCGCCGGAAACGCTGGTCAACCTGTGGCTGATGGAGCGGGCACAGGCGTAAATCGAGGTGGGTCTATTGTGGGATTGTGGGGCGGGCGTGGCGTTGTGCTATCGCGCCCGCCCCGTTTTGTTGCCGCGCAGGGTTGACCACATCCCACGCCTGGGTTACAATCAGGCGTGCACCCGACGACCGGAGGATGCTGGATGCCCCTTACTACAAACCAACAACTCTTCGAGTACCGCATCGAGCGTATCCTGGGCCGGGGAGCCTTCGGCACCGTCTACCTGGCCCACGACACGTTCCTCGACCGACCCGTCGCCATCAAGGAACTGACCCGCACCTCCCAGACCGACGAGGTGGCGTTCAAACGCTTCCTCCAGGAGGCCCGCGCCGCCGGTGGTCTCAACCACCCCCACGTCGTCACCGTCCACGCCCTCAAGGTCGTGGAGCCCAACGTCTATCTGGTGATGGAGTACCTGCCAGGCGGCAGCCTGCGGGTGCTGCTGGAGCAGCGCGATTCCTTACCAGTGGAGGAGGCGGTGCGCATCGCGGCGGACGCGTGCGAGGGATTGGCGGCGGCCCACGCCAAGGGCATCATTCACCGGGATGTGAAGCCGGAGAATGTGCTGCTGGCGGAGGATGGTTGGGCGAAGGTGGGGGACTTCGGCATCGCGCACGTGCCCCGGGGTGCGGGCGGGACCTACCTGAGCCAGTTGACGGGGACAGGCTTCCAGCCGGGGACGCTGATGTATATGTCGCCGGAGCAGATCCGGGGGCAGCAAGTGGACGGGCGGAGCGACGTCTACCAGGTCGGCGCGCTACTGTACGAGATGCTGATGGGGCGGCACTATGTGGACCTGGGGGCGTTGGAGCGGCGGGCGCGGGAGACGGCGGGGTCGAACGTGATGCTGTTCCAGGCGCGGCTGTACGAGTTGCTGTCGGAGGCGATCTGCAAGCGCGAGCCTGGTGGTGTGTGCCGGGTGCGCTCGGATGTGCCCGAATGGGTGGAGGAAGTGGTGGAGGCTGCGCTAGCGAAGGGGGTGGAGGAACGGCCGACGGCGGAGGAGTGGGTGAGGGCACTCCGGAGCGGAGAAGGGATGCGGGTTACCCCGCCGATGTCTCCAGGTCCTGCGCAGACATCGCGAGGTGAAAAGGTGGCACAGGTTACCCTTCCGGTCACATCGCCAGGCGTGATGGATGTCGCCCTGGCTGAGGAGCACTACAACCTGGGCCTGGCCTACGGGCAGCAGGGCCGTCTGGATGAAGCTATCCGCGAGTGCCAGGTCGCGCTGCGCATCAATCCCAACTACGCCAAGGCGCACTACAACCTGGGTGTGGCCTACGGGCAGCAGGGCCGGTTGGACGAGGCCATCCGCGAATACCAGGTCGCGCTGCGCGTCAATCCCAACTACGCCGAGGCGCACTACAACCTGGGTGTGTCCTACTGGCAGCAGGGCCGTCTGGACGAAGCTATCCGCGAGTATCAGGCCGCGCTGCGCATCAATCCGAACTTCGCCGAGGCGCACAACAACCTGGGTGTGGCCTACGGGCAGCAGGGCCGTCTGGACGAAGAGATCCGCGAGTGCCAGGCTGCGCTGCGCATCAATCCGAACTTCGCCGATGCGCACTACAACCTGGGTGTGACCTACGGGCAGCAGGGCCATCTGGACGAAGAAATCCGCGAGTATCAGGTTGCGCTGCGCATCAATCCCAACTACGCCGAGGCGCACAACAACCTGGGTGCGGCCTACGGGCAGCAGGGCCGTCTGGACGAAGCTATCCGCGAGTTTCAGGCTGCGCTGCGCATTAACCCGAACTTCGCCGATAGGCACAATAACCTGGGCCGGGCCTACGGGCAGCAGGGCCGTCTGGACGAAGCTATCCGCGAGTGCCAGGCCGCGCTGCGCATCAATCCTAACTACGCCGGGGCACATCACAACCTGGGTATGGTCTACCGGCAGCAGGGCCGCCTGGACGAGGCTATCCGCGAGGCTAATCTTGCCCTGCAGTTGGGAGACGAAACAGCCCGTGAATTGCTGGCTATGCTGGGTCAGCCCTGAGTATCCCCAGAGAATGTAGTAGGCGCACTATTCAGGAGACACGCTATGGCTGATCCATCTAACGAAGCCGAACAAACCCTGGCCCTGGCCCTGGCCGAGGCCCAACGACAGCACTCTCCCATCCTGGGCACGCCGCACCTGTTCACCGCGCTGACCAAACTGGACGGCGTGTAGACTTTGCGCACTTGATACACCACCACCGTTGTGATGGCTTGAGTTGTGGTTCACTTTGTGGTACAATATAAGCACAAATGTTCTAGAGATGGGGGTATATGGATCACTATCAACTGACCCGCTTTGAAATGAAGGATGCTGGCGACAACAACGTCGTTGTGCTCGTCACAGGCCCCTTGCGCTACAAAGCCATCTTGCAGCGGGCTTTCAACCAGTACTACTTCAGCCGCACCTTCGAGGACCGCTTTGGGCGCTATGAGTGAGGAACCTACATCTATGGCATCGGCTCCTCAGAGCGTGCTCAGGTCGAGACGCTTCTGAAAATGTTTCAGGAAGTCGTGTGCATAGAGGACGATCTTACCGAGACCTTTGCTCTGGACTACCATACGCAGATGGCTCCGACTGGGGGCTATGCCCGTACCGATCTCAGCAATCTGGTCTATCGGTCCAAGCCTTACCGGGGCGACTTTACGCCAGCAAAACAACAGACTGCTGACGAGATCGTGGAACGGATGACGGGGTTCATACAAGTCCGTCCCACCTATGCTCGTGCTGAGATCATCGCAGCCGTATCCCCCTCGGTGCTGGGGCGTCCTAGTCTGCCTGTGTACCTGGTCGAGCAACTGGCGGCTTGCCTGGGCAAAGTGAACGGGACGGGCTGGATCACCAAAGTACGGCCTACGCGACCGATGAAGGACTGCAAGACTATTCAGGAAAAGATTGACAACGTTAGAGGCGCGTTCGCACTAACCTCGCAGGGAAGTGCTCAAATACGAGGACGCTCCACTATTCTGTTGGACGACATCTACCAGACAGGTTTTACGCTCAACGAAGTAGCGCGTATGTTGATTGCCAGCGGCTCACGAGAGGTTCTAGGTCTCGTCGCCACCAAGACGGCACGGGATTTGGAGTGAAACGATGAGCGAGACCGGCTACCTACAACTGCACCTGGCGAGAGGGATAGGACCAGCGACAATGCGCCGCGTGCTGGCCCGGCTAGGCCAGACAGACACGTCGCTGGAGGAATTCCTGCACTTACCTTCCGCGGAACAGGTGACGAGGTTTGGACTGGCACGCCGGCAGGCCGAGGCTCTATATGCTGCTCGAGCGGAAGTGGAAGGAATCCGCGCTGAACTGGAACGGCGTGGCGTGACATTGCTCACCCTTACCTCGCCGGGATACCCCGCCCGGCTTCGACAGCGCCTGGGCGACGAGTCCCCACCGCTTCTCTACGCCTGGGGGAGCCTGGGTTTATTGCAAGAGAGAGCAGTTGGTTTCTGCGGAGCACGCGACGCTTCCGCGAAAGGAATTGCGGTAGCCGAGGATTGCGCTGCGCAAATCGCCGGTTGGGGTTGGGTGGTTATCAGCGGCGGTGCACGGGGCGTGGATACAGCAGTCCATCGAGCGGCACTGGAAACTGGCGGTACCACTGTAATCGTCTTGCCGGAGGGCATTCTGCGATACCGCCTACGCCGTGAACTGAAGCCCCTGGTCTCTCAGGAGCGAGTCCTTCTCGTCTCCGAATTCCCCCCTCGTAAGACCTGGTCGGTAGGCAGTGCAATGCAACGGAACCAGACTGTATGTGGTCTCTCCGAAGCCCTGGTCGTGATCGAGGCTGGTACATCCGGGGGGACGTTCGAGGCCGGTAAACTGGCACTGCGATTGAAGATGCCCCTCTTTGTGGCCGATTACGCTGAGCCGGCCGCCAGTGCCGCCGGCAACGATTACTTCCTGGCCCGTGGTGCCCGTCCCCTCCGCCGCAGTGCCGAAACCGTACAGGCGAACCTGGAGCCGCTCCGTCGCGTTGTGGAGGCACGTTCTGAGACAGCGCCTGTGGTCATCCAGGAGCGGCTGTTCTGAGGCGACCTCACCATGCCCGATCTTTCTCCCGTTATCAAACAGGCCATCACCACCGCCCTCGCTGAGGCCCAACACCAGCGTTCCCCCGTCCTGGGCACGCCGCACCTGTTCATCGCGCTGACCAAACTGGACGGGGCCACCGCTGCCGCGTTGCGCGCCCAGGGCCACGACCCCAAGGAAGTGCGCGATGGGCTACGGATGGCATTGGGCCAGGGCCAGGCACCGCCCGGGACCGAGCCCCAACTGACCGCCCGCGCCGCTGCCAACCTCCGGCAGGCCGAGGCAATGGCGGAAAAGGAGGGCGCGGCGCGGGTTGAGGAGCGCCACCTGCTGGCGGCCATCCTCAACGATGACGAATCCAGTTTCACGCTGCGTGCTCTGCGGGCCCTTGGCGTGGACATCCAAGCGTTGCACGCCGGCCTGACTTCCGCCACCCCCATCCTGGACCGCATAGGCCGCGACCTGACCACATTAGCCCAGGCGAGCGAACTGGACCCGCTCATCGGTCGCAAGCAGGAGTTGCGCCAACTGGTGCGCACGCTGGCCCGCAAGAAGAAGAACAACCCCGTCCTGGTCGGCCCGGCCGGCGTGGGCAAGACCGCCATCGTCGAGGGACTGGCCACACGCATCGCCGCCGGCCGCGTCCCCGACGAACTGAAGGATGCGCGGCTGGTCGAATTGTCCACCGCCGGTCTCGTCGCCGGTACCAAGTACCGGGGTCAGTTCGAGGAGCGGTTGCTTGGACTGGTGAAAGAGGTCAAGCAGGCTGGCAATGTGATCCTGTTCATTGACGAGATCCACACTATCCTGCGGGCGGGGGCGGTCGAGGGCGGCGCACTTGACGCCGGCAACATCCTCAAGCCCGCCTTGGCGCGGGGCGATCTGCGGGTCATCGGCGCCACCACGCCCGACGAGTACCGGCAGTACATCGGACAGGATGCTGCGCTGGAGCGCCGCTTCCAGCCGGTGTGGGTGGGGGAGCCGGCGCCGGAGGAGGCGCTGGAGGTGCTGCGGGGCGTCAAGGAGCGCTACGAGGCTCACCATGGCGTGTTCATCGCTGACGACGCGCTGGAGGCGGCGGTGCAACTCTCCGCCGGCTGGCTGCCCGGCCGCCACCTGCCCGACAAGGCGCTGGATCTGCTGGACGAAGCCTGCGCTCGCGCCCGTATCCCCACCATCAGCGCCCCCGCCGACCTGAGCGCAGGGTTGGTCGTCACCGCCCACACCGTCGCCGAGGTGCTATCCGGCTGGGTCGGCGTGCCGGCCGAGGGGCTGTCGGAATAAGGACTGAAAGCATCTGATGAGAGAAATCCTGGATGATCTGAACCGCTGGCTCGCCTCCGGCGAGCAGATTGCGCTGGCGACGGTGGTGTGGGCCGAAGGCCCCTCCCCCCGTCCGCTGGGCTCCTGCATGGCGGTGACCGGTTCCGGCCAGATGTCCGGCTCGGTCAGCGGCGGCTGCGTGGAAGGGGCGGTCTTCGAGGAGGCCCAGAGCGTGCTTTCCGGTGGGCCGCCGAAACGACTGCGCTACGGCGTCGTGGACGAAACCGGCTGGGAGGTGGGGCTGGCCTGCGGGGGCACCATCGAGGTCTACGTCGAGCCGCTGGTGGAAGCCCACTGCCATCTGCTGGCGGCACTGGAGGCGGAGGAGACCGTCGCCCTGGCGACCTGCCTGGGCGGCGGCGGTCATCTGCTGGCCTGGCCCGACGGCCGCCTGGAAGGCCCCCTCTCCCTTTGGGAGAGGGCAGGGGGTGAGGGCCTCTGGGAGAGAGCGGGGGGTGAGGGTCCCGGCCCGGCCGCCGAACTGCGCCGCTACCCCGAAGGCGACGTCTTCCTCGAAGTCTTCACCCCGCCGCCGACGCTGGTCATCGTCGGCGCGGTGCACGTGGCGATGCCGCTGGTCCCGCTGGCGCAGACGCTGGGCTTCCGCGTGCGGGTGGTGGACGCGCGCCGGGCTTTTGCCGCCCGAGAGCGCTTCCCCACGGCGGATGAACTGGTCGTCGCCTGGCCGCAGGACGCGCTGAAGGCGGAGGAACTGGGGCCGCAGCACTACGTCGTGATCCTCTCCCACGACCCCAAGTTCGACCTGCCCGCGCTGCAGATCGCGCTGCGCAGCCGGGCGGCCTACGTCGGGCTCATTGGTTCACGCACCACGCAGGCGAAGCGGCGGGCAGCGCTGCGGGAGGAGGGCTTCGGTGAGGCAGAACTGGCGCGCATCCACGGCCCGGTAGGGCTCGACCTGGGCGGGCGGGAGCCAGCCGAGATCGCGCTGGCGATCCTGGCGGAAATCGTCGCCGCGCAGCACGGCCGGTGCGGCAGGATGCTGAGTATGCAGGAGGAGCCATGATGGAACAAATAGAACAGCGAGAGCAGCCGGAGCCCATCGTCCCTGGCGTCGCTGAGGCTCAGGCTAAAAAAGGACAAGTGGGCAAGGCGATGAAAATGATCGTCTTCTCTGCACTGCTGATGGCGGCCGGTTATTTCTTCGGCCTCACCTGCGGGCAGGTGGGCCGGGCGCATGGGATGCTCTTCTCTCCCTCTCGCGACGCCCTGTACCTGGCCGGACAACTCATGCTGGCGATAGGGGCGCTCGCCGTCACGTCTGGCATCGTGGCAGTGCTCTTTCGCCCTTTCTGGACCTGCTTCGTTGCCTTTGTCCTTTCCGGCGCGGCCATACTTGTCGCCTGGGAGGTCAGCCTGGGCAGCGGCATCACGGTGCTCGTCTACCTGGTGGCTTCGTTGCTCTACACCCGTGGGGTAATCGTAGAATTGAACAACCGGGTGCGCTTTTCGGTGCGGCCCGTCGCAGAGAGCCAGAAGATCCTGCTGATGACGCTGGCGGCGGTCGCCTGCGCCAGCCTGTACCTGGGGTACGCTTCCAAGATCGAACGGGAGGGCTTTTCATTGCCACCCTCCGCGCGCGAGGCCATCACCCAGATGATAATGACACCCATTGAGCGACGGATCGAGCAGCAGGCCGACCTGACGCCAGAGGAGAAAGAGGAAATACTGGCCGAGATGCATGCGCAAATGGAAAGCGAGTGGCTGGAGCCGATGGAGGAGACGCTACGGCGCTACGAGCCGTTCGTCCCCATCGGCATTGCCGTCATGCTGTTCATGTCGTTGACCTCCATCGTCAGCCTGCTCTCCTGGGTGCCGACCCTCGTTCTCGGCGTCGTGTTTCCGCTCTTGACCGCCATGCGGGTGACCCAGGTAGTGACGGAGACGCGGGAGGTCGAGTGGCTGACGCTCGGTTGAGCGGTACACACTTTCCCCAGCCCTCAAGCCCGAATCGGATCTGTTTGACAGGCCGCATAGGGGAAGTATAATCACGGCAGAGGCAGATCTGTGAAGGGACAAGGGAGGAGTTATGACCAGCAAATTCAGGCTGCGGTGGCCCGTGGACGACCATATCATCACGCAGTACT
>DAOUEC010000188.1:0-45468 GCA_034430655.1 Anaerolineae bacterium | reverse complement strand
CCACGATCGCCGCGCTGCAGGAACGAATACAGGGGCAGGAACGCCAACTGGCCCAGCAGGCGGCTCGGACGCAGGAACTGCAAACCGCGTTGGCGGGCGTCCAGGGGGTCCTATCTCAAGTGACCGGGTTCGAGCAGATGGTCTCGAACTACAAAACTGAGCTGATCCTCCAAATGGACCAGCGTGAGGAGGTGCGGCGGAAGGAACAGGCCGAGGCCGAGCGGCTGCGCCGGATTGAGTACGAGGCGCTGACCCGCCACCTGAACCGGATGGGTAAAGAATTGCGCATCCTGCCCCGCTACGACGAGGAGTTGAACGCCCGCCAGGCTGAGGAGCAGCGATTGAGTGAAGCCCTCCAGCGCCTGGAGGTCACCGTAGCCAACCTGGGCAAACGCTCCGACGACCGCGTGCAGGCCGTCACCTTCCTGGAGGAGCAGCGCCGCGCCGATAACCGCCGCATCGCCGAGTTGGAACACGAGACGACCGAACTGCGCAAGAGGATCGAAGCCCTGACGACGAAGTTCCCTCTTCTTGAGACAACGCTTCAGAAACAAAAAGCCCGCATTGAGGAAGCCATCCAGGAGACGAAGAAGTACGAGAAGCCCATCGAAGAACTGCGCATCTCTGACTTCCAGCGCGAGCAGAAGATGAAACAGTATCTGGATCAGGGCGAGCAGGTGGCCCAGAAGATGGAGCAGATACGAGCGCAAACGCAGGGCTTCATTGAGCAGCAGCAACTGGTCAAGCGGGCGCTCAGTGCTCTGGAGAAGTTCAAGGTGCGCATAGAGAAACGCCAGGACGAGATGGCCGAAAGGCAGCGCCTGGCCGAGGAGCGCGTCAGGCAGCAGTGGGAAGAATGGCAGACGGCACGGTTGAAGGCGCAGAAAAAACAAGAGGTACTGGTCGAGGAGCGCCGGCGCCAACAAGAACAGACCAACGCCGAGCACCTGAAGCGCCTGGAGGCACTGCTGCCCATCACCAACCTGCATCGTACTCAACTGAACGCCCTCTGGGAGGCCCGCCGCGCTGAAGCCACCAGTTTGCTTAAGGCCGTTCAGGACGTGCACGAGGCACTCATCGCACCGATTGACGAGCAACTGGCTGTTTTGCGTAGCGAACAACAGGAGTAAAAGACGATGCACGTCGTCGGGACCGCCGGCCACGTAGACCACGGCAAGTCCACCCTCGTTCACGCCCTCACTGGCATTGACCCCGACCGGCTCCGCGAGGAGAAGGAGCGGGAGATGACGATAGACCTGGGCTTCGCCTGGCTCACGCTCCCCAATGGTGAACCGGTCGGCATCGTGGACGTGCCGGGGCACAGGGACTTCATCGAGAACATGCTGGCGGGTGTGGGCGGCATTGACGCGGCCCTCTTCGTCGTCGCCGCCGACGAAGGGGTGATGCCCCAGACCAGGGAGCACCTGGCTATCCTCGACCTGCTGGGGGTCAGTACAGGGGTCGTTGCCCTGACCAAGGTGGATCTGGCCGAAAGCGAAGACGAAAGTGAAGGGTGGGTTGAGTTAGTCGCCGCCGACGTGTCCGAGACACTGGAAGGGACGGCGCTGGAAGGCGCGCCTATCATCCCCGTCTCCGCCCGCACCGGGCAGGGCCTGGACGAACTGCTGGCCGCGTTGCAGGAAATGCTCGCCCAGGTCGAACCCCGCCCCGACCGGGGGCGGCCCCGGTTGCCGATAGACCGCGTCTTCACCATCAGCGGCTTCGGCACCGTCGTCACCGGCACCCTCAGCGATGGCTGCTTCGAGGTGGGACAAGAAGTCGAGGTGCTGCCCCGGGGGTTGAAGGCCCGCGTGCGCGGCTTACAGACCCACAAGCAGAAGGTCGAACGGGCGGTGCCGGGCAGCCGCGTCGCGATGAACCTCAGCGGCGTCAGCAAAGCCGACCTCAAGCGCGGCGACGTCGTCACCACCCCCGGCTGGCTGCGGCCCACAGTGCTGGTGGACGTGCAGTTACGCTATCTGCCCGACACCCTTCGGCTAGGCTCAGGGCAGGCGCAGCGCCCGTTGCGCCACAATACCCAACTCAAGTTCTTCTCCGGCGCGGCCGAGACGCTGGCGCGCGTGCGGCTCCTGGGCCAGGACAGACTGCCGCCGGGGCAATCCGGCTGGGCACAATTGCGACTCCAGGAGCCGGTACCGCTGGTCAGAGGGGATCGCTTCATTGTCCGCGTCCCCTCGCCCCCCGCGACCGTGGGCGGGGGCATCGTCGTGGACCCTCATCCAGGCCGCAAGCACCGCCGCTTCCGCCCCGAGGTGGTGGCCCGCCTGGAGACGTTAGCCCAGGGCAGCCCGGCCGAGATATTGCTGCAAGCCCTCGAACGTCGTGGCCCTACCTCCATCTGTGACCTGCTCTCCGCCAGTGGCCTGGACGACGCCGGCCCGGAAGCACTGAGCCAACTGCTGGACGAAGGCCAAGCCATCCTCCTCGGCACAGAGGCTAGTATCCAGCATCCAGCATCCAGCATCCAGTTACTTGCCGCCCGCGCCTGGTGGTCCGCCCTGACCGACCGCATCTCCCGCGAACTCTCCACCTATCATCAGGAGTTTCCATTGCGCGCAGGAATGGGCCGCGAGGCCCTGCGCAGCGGACTTCGGCTGGAGGCGAAGGTCTTCAACGCGGTAATAGCCCGTGCCGCTGCCGAGGGGTTAATCGCAGATGAAGGGGCTACCGTCCGGCTCTCATCCCACACTATCCGCCTCAACCCTGAGCAGCAGCAGCAGACAGACGCGCTCCTGGCCCGCTTCCACCGCCAGCCCTACACCACTCCCTCGGTCAAGGACAGCGTCGCCGCAGTGGGGGAGGAGGTGCTGAGCATGCTGATAGACCGGGGGGACCTGGTGCAAGTCTCGCCGGAGGTGCTGTTCCTGCCCGAGACCTACGAGGAGATGGTGGCTCGCATCCGCGCGCACATCGAGCAGGAAGGAAGCATCACCCTGGCCCAGGTACGCGACATGTTTGGGACCAGCCGCAAGTACGCGCAGGGGCTGCTGGAGCACCTGGACGAGATGGGGGTGACGAAGCGGGTGGGGGATAAGCGGGTGCTGCGATAGGAAGCCACGATGCGCAAAACGTGAAACGTAAGGCGCAAAAATCACGTTTCACGTTTCTTCCACCTCTTCAGCCTCTCAATGATCTCCCGCTCGTAGCCGTGCCCTTTGGGCCGGAACCACCCGCCTTCGACCCCCTCCGGCAGATAGCGCTGCTCCACCCACCCATCAGGGTAGGCGTGGGGATACTTGTACCCATTCGACTGGCTCAGGGCAGGCCCCTCGTGTTCGCCCAGCGTGCGCTTGTAGTGCTCGCGCAGCGCGCCGTGGAAGACATCGCTCTTGTCGCGCAGGTAGACCGGCACTCGCCCGGCCCCGTGCTCCTCGATCTCCGCCAACGCCCCCCAGTAGGCCCCCACCGCGTTGGACTTGGGAGCGGTGGCCAGGTAGAGCGTCGCCAGCGCCAGGTGATACTGCCCCTCCGGCATCCCCACCCATTCGAAGGCCTGAGCGCAACTGTTGACGACCACGACCCCATTGGGATCGGCCAGCCCGATGTCCTCCGCCGCCAGGATATACAGCCGGCGCAGGATGAAGCGGGGGTCCTCGCCGGCGGCGACCATCTTGGCCAGCCAGTAAAGTGCCGCGTCGGGGTCGCTGCCTCGCACCGACTTGATAAAGGCGGAGACGGTATCGTAATGCGCATCGCCCGTTTTGTCGTAGCGCAGCGCGCGCCGCTGGATCGAGTCCTCGGCCACAGCCAGTGTGACGTGGATGACGCCGTCGTCGTCGGGTGGCGTGCTCTCCACGGCCAACTCCAGCGCATTGAGCGCGGCCCGGGCATCGCCGCCAGCGATGCGCACCAGGTGGGCCAGCGCCTCGTCGTCGAGTTGGACGTCACGAGCACCATAGCCACGCTCGGAGTCGGCCAGGGCACGGCGCAGGATCGTCACCACATCGTCGTCGGCGAGCGGCTTGAACTGGAAGACGCGGGAGCGGGAGACCAGGGGCGCGATGACCTCGAAGTAGGGGTTCTCGGTCGTCGCGCCGATGAGCACGACGGTGCCGTCCTCGACGTGGGGCAACAATGCGTCCTGCTGAGCCCGGTTCCAACGGTGGATCTCGTCCACGAGCAGGGTCGTGCGCCGCCCGTACATCCCACGCCGTTCCTTGGCTCCCTTGATGATGCGCCGCAGGTCGGCCACACCCGCCAGCACGGCGCTGATAGTCTCGAAGTGGCTGGCGGTTGTATTGGCGACGATCATCGCCAGCGTCGTCTTGCCGGTACCTGGCGGTCCCCAGAAGATCAGCGAGGAGAACAACCGGTCGGCCTCAATAGCGCGGCGCAGCAGCCGCCCCGGGCCGACGATGTGCTCCTGGCCGACGAACTCGTCCAGAGTGCGGGGGCGCATACGCGCCGCCAGTGGCGCTTCGCGGCGGATTTGCTCTTGCCGGCTATGCTCAAACAGGTTCATCAGGGAACAAGAAAGGTGTATGTCTCCGCCAGGCGGGCCGCCAGCGGCGCGAGAATCTGTGGGAAGAGTCCAACCCAAACGCAAGCCATGATTGCCACAGCCACGACCGCCGCCGTCAGCCAACCCTCAGAGGTGGACTGGGGATTCCCGCCACCCTCAGGTGAACGGGGGCGCACCAGGAGAACAGATAATGCTCGCCACACGCCGACCACCACGCCCAATCCCGCCAGGAAGAGGAGCAACGCGGAGTCTGGGCTGGCTGGCGCCAGTGCGCGATAGAGAGCCCAGCGCCAGACGAAGCCGGCGCTGACCGGCAACCCCGCTACCGAAAGCCCGCCGAAGATCAGCGCCGCTGTGCTCCACGGCGCTTTCCAGCCCAACCCGCGCAGCGCGTCGAAACTGTCGTCGTCGCCGCTGCGCGCCCGCAGACCACTCAGGCCAATCGCCATGAGTGCCAGGCCGAAGGGGCGCACCAACAGCGATAGGAGGGCCAGCGTCAACCCCAGTCTGCTGTGCATCCCCAGAGCGATGAGCGCGCCGCCGCTATCTACCAACGCGCCGTACCCCATCACCGGCCCCAGGCGACGCTGAGCCGGCGCCAGTAATCCTCCCACGACGACCATCACCAGTCCCGCGGTGGAGAAGAGGGAACCAAAGTGGGGATGGGTGCTGAGCCAGGGGTAGGTCTCCAGAAAGTCTAGCAACAGAAACCAGACCGCCCCGTTGCCGACGGTGAGGACAAAGGTGCCCACCAGTGGCACGCTGTCGCTGGCGACGGCCGGCACCCAGGTGTGGAAAGGCACGACACCCAGCAGCAATGCAAATGAGATGGCTAACAGGGTAGCGGACATACTGAGCAAACCTATCTCGTCCGGCATCAGCGCGTACCGCTCCAACAGCCAGTTGGTGACCAACACACCAGGTAGGGCCAAGGTGGTGAACGTCAGGTAGCGCAGCCCTCCCCGAGTGGGCGGCTGCCCCTCGGCCTGCAACGCAAACACAGAGAGGGCGGCGGCAATTTCAACGAGCAGGGCAGCGTAGATGAGAGGCCGGATCAGCAGCGCCCCGCTCAGCAGACTGAGAAGGCCCAGGCCCATCGGAAAGAGCAGCGAATGTGGTGCAGAGCGCCACGCCAGGCAAAAGAGGCCAGCGGCCGTGAAGAATAGATACGCCATCGCCATCCGGTCGGCCTGCTCCAGAACCAACTCGCGTCCGAGGAAGGTCACTGTCTCGCCCATAGCGATCTGGCGTTCTTCCCCCCAAAATAAAAAAGGCTGCACCGGCTGATCCAGCGGCAGCGTGACGACCGCGATACCCAACGCCAACGCCGTGCCAACGGCCAGCAACGCCGAGAGGGACGCCCAGCGGAGCAGGATGTACACGACACCCGCCATCACTAGCGGGAGGATCAGCAACAAGAGTGGGCCTGCAATCACGGCGTCTTCCCCTCACTGCCAGCGGTAACCTGGGCAACCCTCAAATGGGCCGTCGCCAATGCGATGAGAAAACTGACGGCACCGAGCAACCCGGCCACGGCCAGGCTTGGCTCCAGAGCAACGTAGAAAAGATCGAAACCCGATAGAAAGGTCAGCAGCCCCAACCCCACCTGCATCGGCGCTTCGCTCAGTCCGATCAGCAGCAATCCAAGGCCGGCCAACAGGTAACAGGCCAGCGTGATGTCGCCTGGGACTTCGGGCAAGGGGATGCGCAGCGCGGCCATGTATGCCGCCACCGAAACCGATATCCCGGCCAGCAGGCAAAACGACGCCCTGGCAGAGATAATCCAGCGACGCCGGCGCCGCGACGGCGCTGTGCCCTCAGCAGCCGAGGCCTGCTCAAGCACACTGGCTCGCCGCTCAGTCAGGTAGAACACCATACAGATCATCCACCCAATCAACCCCTTGACAGCCGCCACCTCCGGCCGGATCAGCCGGGTCAATAGCAGCACCACAAAAAAGTACTGCAAAATGAGAACAGTCACGTTCAGCCGCCAATCCCGGCTGACGACCAGGAGCCCGGCTGTGATCAGTATGCCAGCCACAGCGGGCACCGCGGCCAGGAATGACACGCGCGCCAGGAGGTCTGCCAGTGTCGGCATTACTTACCACCCCAAACCAGCAGGAGAAGGAGGAACAGCAACCACGACCATAGCAACGCCCCCGCGCCTCCTACCACTTCGTCGGCCGCCCGGAGCATGCACAGCCCCCGACCCAATGCCCCTGCCACCGCACTGTAGAGCCATTCCAGGCGCAACAGGTCGTGGGCCGCACTGAGGAACAGTTCGATCTTCGGGCGCAGGTTCCCCTCCTGCCAGGCAAGAACTCCCCCGCCGACGAGCGAGACTGTCCACAACAGCCAACCCCTCAGGCCCGGCATCACGAACAGTCGGCCCAGAGAGGGATTCTGGACACCGCCGATGAGGAGCGGTGGGTGCAAGCCAGCCACAATCAGCAGCAACGCTGGCAGCCCCAACCCAACCCCACGCGCTACGGACTTAACCCCCTGGCCTCCCTCCCTACGAGGGAAGGGGGAGGAAGGTGACAGTAACAGCCAACGCACCAGCGACGGGACTAAAAACAGATGCCCAACGAAAAAAGCGCCCCCCAGCCCCAGGCTGCCTCCATCCGCGAGTCCCCCCATCAGGACCGCCTCTACCACAAACCCCAACGTGAGGGGCACTCCCACCAGTGCCAGCGCTCCCACCAGCGGGGGAATGTTCCACCATAACACCTCTCGCTGCAGGCTCTCGCTCATAAAGAGCACTGCTATCCCCAACGCCCAGGCCACGCCGCCAGCGACAATCACTGCTGCTGTGCTCTCCCCTGCCAACCCAGCGGCCAGCAGCACCGCTCCGCTCACCCCCATCCCGATCCACGGCAACATGCGGCGGGGCGACTCGCAAGACCAGGCCAGAAAGCCCCCCACGGCCAAGGTAACCGCTGCCACGATCGGCACCCACGTGCTGCCAGGAACAGAGCCGCCATTTACCTGGGCAAGCCGGAGCCACAGTCCCCAGCCAACGATGGGGCCCAGCAGGAGCGGGGCGGCGAGAGATGGGGCAGCATCCAGGTCGTCGGGAGTGGATAGGTGAAGCGGGTACACCCACAACCGCAGGATGCCAGCCACTGCCCACAGCGTCAGTGGCGTGCCGCTGAGAGCCATCAGCGACCACAACTCGCTGCCTGCCTCACCGTTGGACAACAACGCCCCGCTCCACAGGACCAGCGTCGCCAGACAGCCGAAGACCAGGCCGCGAATAGCCGTCCGCCCTGAGCCCCCGGCTGCGATGTGCCCTGCGGCGTGTAGCAAATCATATATGGCCCAACTGATAATCATAGTGAGAAGATTGGCTGCCCACAAGACAACGAGGCCCACAGAGAGCAAAGCCAGCAACGTGGCCACGAGCCGGGGACGCGGCCCCTCTGTTGTACGGCCGAGTTCTACCAGGAGCGCGCTGCAAGTTATCAGCGCCAGTACCAAAGCCAACGGTTGCATAACGACGTCAGTCTGCAGCGTCAGCGCGGCACCGAACAGCAGGGAAGGCTGCCACAAAGAGGGGACGACCGTCACCGGTCCCATCCACGTAAACGTCAGGATCAGGATGGTGGTGAGGCCAGCCGCCGTCAGGGCAATGTGGTGTGTATAGGGGCGAATACGGGGCACGAGGGATAATCCAAGCACCCCAACTGTGCCCAGCAGTGGCAGGATGATCGTGAGAACAGGAAGCAACAGTGGCATTGGACATCAACGTGCTGGCACACTCCCTGCACGCCTCGTTATTCTAACACACAAGGGGAGAGGCTGCAAACGGCGAGAAATCCTCTCCACACAGAGCGAGACCCCGAGTGCGTACCCGGGGCCTCGCTCCATGGTCTGGTGAGAGTGACTGCGACAGCAGGCCGCTACTTCTCCAGAAAATCCCTTAACCGGCGGGAGTGTGTAGGATGGCGAAGCCGGCTAAGCGCCTGGGCCTCTATCTGGCGCACTCGCTCACGGGTCACCCCCAGTTTTTTACCCACCTCCTCAAGGGTGTACGTTTCGCCATCCACCAGTCCGTAGCGCAGTTGCAGAATGCGCACTTCACGCGGCGGGAGATCCTGCAGAATACCTTGGAACAATTCCCGCAATATCCAAGAGGTCACCTCCTCGTCCGGAGCAGAGATGTCTTCATCTTCGATGAAATCACCCAGTTCGCTCTCCCCCTCGTCGTCAGTGGGCATTTCCAGCGAGAGAGGGCGGCGTGCTACTCTCAGCATCTCCTCCACTTTGCGCGTAGGGATTTCCAGCGCGGCGGCTAACTCCTCAGTGGTAGGCTCACGCCCCAACTCCTGTGTCAGCCAGTGAGAGGTTCGCAGCAGTTTATTGATCTGGTCGCCCATGTGGACCGGGACGCGGATGGTGCGGCTCTGATCAGCAATCGCACGCGTGACCGCCTGCCGGATCCACCAGGTTGCGTAAGTTGAGAATTTATTCCCCAACTTATAATTGAACTTGTTGGCGGCGCGTATAAGCCCGATGTTGCCCTCTTGGATCAGGTCGAGGAAGGGCACACCACGGCCAATGTACTTCTTGGCCACGCTGATCACCAGGCGAGAGTTGGCGCGGATAAGGTGCTCACGGGCAGCCAGACCATCTTGCACAATCTTCTCCATTTCGCCCTGTTCTCCAGGATTGAGACCATCCTGGTTCAATTCCTCCTGGGCAATCTGACCGGCTTCCATGCGCTTGGCCAGCATGACCTCCTCTTCAGCCGTGAGCAACGGCACCCTGCCAACCTCTTTGAGATAGAGGCCAATCGTATCATCTATCGCGATGGTGTCGAAGTACGCCTGCTGGTCGGCCGCCGCGTCAGCCCGATCAAGCCTCTCGGACACCCTCGCTTCTCGCTTTTCCATCTCTTCCGATGTGCCTACCCTGATGCCAGCCTCTAGCAAGGTAGCCAGGATATCCTCAAGTTCCTCCAGGTTCTCTTCGGCCTCAGGAAAAGCGACCAGGACATCATCGTACGTGACGAAGCCCTGCTCAGCCGCCTTGGCCAGCAGGTATTCCTCACGGCTCATCCCTTCTTCAATTTCTACCAGTTCGTTCTTTTGACCTAATTTCATCTCTCACTCAGTGATAAGGAGCACAGTGCTTGACATCTACAGGTCAGGCAATGTGCTCCCGCATGCAATCGGGTAGCAGCATACATGCTTCCGTCAATCGTTACTATACCACATTTCCAGGCCTCTTGTCAACCCCCCGATTGTGCTATTCAAGGTCTTACTCGTGCCACGTAGATGCCTCAGCGAGAACATTGATTATCAGGCCCCTGCATATTGACATCCCTCCATCTATCGGCTATACTTTTCTATACACAGCAGCCGACTTTAGTCCATCTCCCGTGTAATCTTGGGACACCAATTGATAGGACACAATCAACACAGGAGAAAGAAATATGACCATCAAACTAACCTGGCACGGACACGCTGCCTTCGCTCTGAACGTCGGGGGTGCACGAGTCCTGGTAGACCCGTTCCTCACCGACAACCCCTTTGCCCCCATATCAGCCGATGCAGTCGAGGCCGACTACATCCTGGTCACCCACGGCCACGGCGACCACATCGGCGACACGGTCACCATCGCCAAGCGCACCAGGGCCCTGGTCATCTCCAATTTCGAGATCTGCAACTGGCTCCAGGCCCAGGGCGTGCCCCACACCCACGCCCAGCACATCGGTGGCGGTTTCCAGCACCCCTTCGGCTATCTCAAACTGACCATCGCTCACCACGGCTCCAGCCTGCCCGATGGCTCCTGCGGCGGCAGCCCCTGTGGGCTGCTGCTGACCGCCGAGAACAGGAAAATCTACCTGGCCGGCGACACCGGCCTTTTCTACAGCATGCGCCTCATCGGCGAGGAAGGAATTGACCTGGCTGCCCTGCCCATCGGCGACAACTTCACCATGGGGCCGGACGATGCGCTGCGGGCAGTCAAGTTGATTGAGCCCCGGGTCGTCATCCCCATCCACTATAATACCTTTGACGTCATCGCGCAAGATCCACACGCCTGGGCCAGGCAAGTGCGGGCCGAAACATCTGCAGAGCCGGTCGTGCTCAGACCCGGCGAGAGTTACAGTTTGTAGCACAAGTACACAAGGATACAAGGACATCGAGACACCCCAAGCCCTTTGTGTACCTGTCTACTTACATAGGAGGATCGAGCAATGGACGCCCGTATCATCGCCCGAACAATCGAGATTCTGGAGACCGACCCTGACTTCTACGTGCCGATCAAGAAACTGTGGCTGATGTGCCAGGGGGAGGGACTGGGTCTCAACCTGGAACTGGACGACTTCCACCAGATGCTGATGGATGATGAGCGCTTCGAGTTCACACCTGGCATGGACCACACGGAGGGGATCGAGGATGACCTCGAGTTCGCCGCCGAGATGGAGCGGGAGATGGAAACGTTGGGCTTCTACAGCGGCCCGCGTGCCAAGTTGGTCTCCCGCGAGATGACAGCCGAGGATGTCTTTGCCGCCATGACCCGCAGCCTGGCGCGGATGAACGAGGCGCTCCAGGGTGCGTGGGACACACGCCCCGAGGGCGACCAGGAAACCGAAAACCTGCTCCTCGACATCCTCGCCGCCGGGCAGAAATTGGAGCGGGAAATCCAGGGACTCATTGAGCGGCAGGAGGAAAAGGACAAAAGGGGAGGCAGACGATGAAACACATTATCCGCTGGTACGATTACATCACGATCAACATCTACTGGCTGGGGCTGACGACGATGTCGCAGAGCAACGGCCTCATCGTGCCTCTGCTAGTGCAGAAATTCGTTGGCCCAGAGCAGCAAGGTGCCGCCTTTGGCCGCCTGCGCCTCTATACCCTGATGGTCGCCCTACTGGTCCAGGCGCTGATGGGCATGCTCTCGGACCGCAGCACCCTGCGCTGGGGGCGGCGACGCCCATTCATCCTGGTCGGCACGCTGCTAAACATGGCGTGTATGATTGCCATCGGAGCCTCCCCCGGCTACTGGTTCCTGTTCGGAGCAGTAGTGTTCTCGCAGATTGCCTCTAACATAGCCCACGGCGCAGAGCAAGGACTGATTCCCGACCTGGTGCCGGAAGATCGTCGTGGCCGCTTCTCCGGCGTGAAGTCCATCATGGAACTTCTGCCGGTCATCATCGTCGCCCTCACCGTTGGCAAACTGATCGCGGCCGGGCAGATGTGGGCCGGCATCCTGGTGGCAACCGGTATCCTGTTCCTGAGCATGGCCATCACCATGTTTGCCCGCGAAGAACCGCTGCGCGAACCTCCCGGCCCGCTCGATTGGCAACCATTCGGACGCCTCGTGGCGATGACGCTGGTCTTTATGGTCGTCATTCTGGGCCTGGGGGAGATTGTCAAGGGAATAAGCAAACTGCTAGACGGCACAAGTTCAGTGACCTATCTCATGATCGTGATGGGGATCACGGGACTGCTGGCGATGGCGGCCGCCGTCGTCGTGGGAGTGTGGGCCAGCGTACGCATCAGCATCGGCGGCGAAGGGACACGCCGTCACCCATCCTTCGCCTGGTGGGTGATCAACCGGCTGGCCTTCCTCGTTGGCACCACAAACCTCTCTGGTTTCGCGGTCTATTTCCTGCAAGCCCGGCTGGGGCTGGAGGGCGAGGCGGCCGCGGGCCCGGCCTCACAATTGATGATGGTGGTTGGCATTCTGATCCTGGTGTGCGCGCTGCCAAGCGGCTGGCTCGCCGACCGGATCGGACGCAAGCGGCTGGTGGCACTCAGTGGTATTGCAGCAGCAGTGGGTACACTGGTGCTCGTCCTGGCCCCCAATATGACCGTGATATACGTAGGCGGGTGCATCATTGGTGCCGCCACGGGGATGTTCTTCACCACCAACTGGGCGCTGGGAACAGACATGGTGCCCAAGGAGGAGGCCGGACGCTATCTAGGTATCTCCAACCTGGCCGGGGCAGGCGCGGGAGCAGTGGGAGGCTACATCGGGGGCCCCATAGCCGATTACTTCACCGTCCGCGTACCTCAATCACCAGGCCTGGGATACCTGCTGATCTTTGCCATCTACGCGGTACTCTTCCTCCTCTCTGCCATTGTCCTGTTTCGGGTACGGGAAGTATGGGAAAACGGACAAGAGTAAAAGTCTTCAATCCGAGAGCAACCGCATTGTATTTGTGGCGGCGTCGGGGTAATTGATATTGATACATGGATACATGTTATTGTGTATTGTAGCAGTAGTAGTAGGACAGGGGAAAGCGGGGAAAATGTGCACCCCGAGGCCGAACTGCCTTAGGTATGGGGGGGAGGTAACCGCGCGGCCGCAAATACAGGGGTTGTAGGCGAGACAAGTTATCCACAATTGGTTGTGGACAATGTGGGAGGGGGGAGCACGTATCCAGGGGGTGGATGGTCGCTTAGCCGTCCACATCTATATGTGAACTTATTGCTTTCCCCCGTGGGCAAGAGTTATCCCCAGACCGGCCTTGTTATCCACAGAAAACAGGGGGTTATCCACAGGCGAGGTGTTGGGAGAGCGGCATTGAGATTATGGTGCCCCCCAGATGTGGGGGGGTGTGGGGACACAGGGACCAGGGCTGGCGGATGTGGATATTGACGGGGGGTTGTGGAAAGTGAGGCGTCCAGGTCACTTGCCGTTGTTGTAGAGCCGCTGGCGCAGAGTGATGACCTGACGCCGGAGGTCTACGTCTTCCTCAATCAGGTCGGCGATACGCGCGCAGCCGTAGAGGACAGTGGTGTGATCACGTCCTCCCAATACTGCCCCGATCTGGGGCAGTGACGCTCCGGTCTCCTCCCGGATGAGATACATCGCGATCTGGCGCGGACGTGCGATGGCCCGGCTGCGGCTGTGTCCCTGGAGTGCGTTGACTTCAACGCTGAAGTGGTGGGCCACGGCCTCTACGATCTGATCCGGGGTCAGTTTGCTGCGTCGGGGGAGCAGGTTGCTCAGGGCTGTCTCGGTGATTTCTGGCGTGAGGGGTTGATGGGTGAGTTGGGACAGAGCCAGCACGCGGTTGAGCGCACCTTCGAGTTCGCGGATGTTGCTCTGTATCTGGCTGGCGATGAGGACGAGAATCTCGTCGGGGACCGATGCACCGCAGGTGGCAGATTTGGAGCGCAAGATGGCGATGCGTGTTTCTAGATCGGGCGGCTGAATGTCGGCGATCAATCCCCACTCGAAGCGGGAGCACAGCCGCTCCTCCAGCGTAACCATCGCCTTCGGTGCCCGGTCCGAAGAGATGACGATTTGCCTCGCTGCGCCATGGAGAGTGTTGAAGGTGTGGAAAAACTCCTCCTGGGTGCTTTCCTTGCCGGCGATGAACTGGACGTCGTCCACGAGCAGGACGTCGGCGGTGCGGTACTTTTCGCGGAAGGAGTCGGTGGTATGGGAGCGAATAGCCTCGATGAGGTTGTTGGTGAACTCTTCGGACGAGACGTAAAGTATGCGCAGGCCCTGCGCTTGGCAGTCATGCCCGATGGCGTGTAGGAGGTGCGTCTTGCCCAAGCCCACACCTCCGTAGATAAAGAGCGGGTTGTAAGCATCGGCGGGATTCTCGGTCACGGCCATAGAGGCCGCGTGGGCCAGCCGGTTGCCTGGCCCCACTACGAAACTGTCGAAGGTATAGCGCGGATTCAGGTTCGCAGGAGCGAGGCGCGGTGACCGCGCCTCTACGACCGGTGTGGGCGGGTCAAGCAAGGGAACGTCGTCTTGCTGCTGGCCCTCCTCGCTCCACACAACAAACCTGACTTCGACGGTCCGGCCGGTCAGACGGGCGAGAGTTCGCTTGATGGTGGCGAGCAGCCGGTGCTCCAGCCAGTCCTTGGCATACCCATTCTTGACAGCGATGACAAAGGTGCCATCTTCGTACTTCAGCAACCTGGAGTCGCGCAACCAGGTGTCGAAGGTGGCTTGTGTCATCTGGAGTTGAAGTTCGCCGAGTGCGGCCGACCAGATGTGGTCAGGTTTCATTGTACATTATGTGGACAAAGGCTGATGGCAGCGAGAAGCGACGCGGGGTCGAAAAAGGGTTTCGCGTTCCGTGGGAGTGGCGGCCCTTTTGCGCTGCCGGCTGAAGCGGCTGATGGAGGCTGAGCCTTCCCTCGCGATGGTCAGTTAGATCCCGCCCAATGAAGTAGCGGGACTATTTTACCAAAAGAGCGGGCCTCTGGCAACCGTTTTCAGCCTAGCGAACTTAAAAGGGGCAGCGTTTTAAGGTAAATTATGGAGAGTGCCTGACCGACGAGCGAGGCGTCGTGTTTCCCCCTATCCCTTCGGTTTGCGGGAAGGACAACCCCAAGATATGGGGGGATGCATCTGGCATGGGGTTCCTGGGAGGCTGTGTGCTGCCCCCCCCGAACCGCGCTGCACACAGGTCAGAATTGGCTAACAGTGCCAAATCTGCTCCGGCGGTTCAAAATGCCAGCAGCAACACCAGGCCGACCAGCAAGCCGGTCACCCATCCGCCGACGACGTCTGAGACGAAATGGACCTGAAGCGCAACTCGGGCCGACCCAATCAACCCGGCCCACAGTATAAACATCGTCGTGCCCCAGGGAGGTAGGAGCGGAGCCAGCAGCACGACCAGGCAGGCAGAGCGACCAGCGTGACCGGAGGGGAAGGCGTGGCGGTCAAACTGTGTGTAGAAACCCAGCCCTTCGCCCGGCGGACGCTGGCGGCGGAAGAGCCATTTGAGCGCAGTGGTGGCCGCGCCGGCGACCAGCGTGCCGGTCAGCACGCGCCACTCAAAGTCGTGCCAGGCCGCATCTCCCCATACGAGCGCCACGGCCGCGGCGGCCAGCCAGAGTGGGCTGTCGCCGCTGTGAGCGGCGACGAGCGCCAGCAGGCGCGAGAAGTGCGCCTCACGTGGGAGGGCGAGACGCACTGAATATTGTTGGTCAAGGGTGATGAGCCGCTGTAGGGGCGCGGTAACCGCGCCTCTACGAGGCATTGGCGGCACGCGCCTCAAGTTCGGCGCGCACGATTTCCAATTGGAACGGTTTGTCCACGTCCATTCCCACCTCGGCGTAGGGGAAGGGGACCCCCCGTCCGCGCACGTTGAGTGCTTTGCTGCCACGGCGTTCGGCCTCGGCCAGAGAGAGGCGGCGGGCGATGAGTTTGAAGAGGGGCCACAGGCCGATCATACGGGCTTGCCGTAGCGCGTTCTTGCGTGCCCCGGCCAGGTTTTGCCACAACTCCCGCTGGCTGAGGGCCATGCTGGGGCGGATTAGAAAAAGGTCACCGCCAGCGAAATCCCCCTCGCGCAGATGGACGTAACTGCGGCGCGATCCGGGGAAGCGCGCTTCCATCACCGAGCGCTCGACGATGCTGTAGTACAGGTTGTGGTCGGTGCGGAAACATTCTTCGATGAAGTTGTCCACGATGGCTGGGGTGATGGTGGGTACGTCGCAACTGCTGAGGAGTATCGTGTCCAGGTCGGGATAATAGTCCAGCGCGTATTGGAGACCGGCCTCCGCGTTGGCCAGAATATCCCCGGCGTCGGGCACGTACTCGACGGGCACCGGGAACTGTACCGCGGCAGCAGGGTCGAGCGCGACGACGACGATGTGTTGGACGTAGCGGGACCCAGACAGGGCGTCCACCACGTAGGCGATCATCGGTTTGCCGGCGATGGGGATGAGGGCCTTCGGCTTGTCCTGCGTGTACTGGGCCAGCGGGTCATCCTCGCTGGGGCTCCAACCGGCGGTGACGACGGCTATGACCGACAGTTGCTCGTTCATCCTGTCCTCCTGACTCAATGAGGGTTCGTGGTGGCGGCTTCAGTCGCTCATCCCTCGTCATGGACGACTGAAGTCGTCACTACGAATGAATTGCCAGTGTCCACTACTCGTCCAAACGTTGGATTGTAGGCTTAAGGCCGAGTTGCTTCAGCATCTCCTGGAGTTCGGCGATGGTGAGCGGTCGCCCCTTACCTGCGATGGCGACGAGGGCGGCCTCCATCATGTTGGTGCCGAAGGAGCGTCCCTCCAGCCGTGGGGTGGTGGTGACCAGGTAGCGCACCCCGCGCTGGCGGAAAGCCTCGACATCGGCGGGAGTGGTAGTGTTCGTGGCGATGGTCTTACCGTCGAGCCGCCCGGGCATATGGCGCTTGATGTAGAGACAGTCGCCACTGATGACGGTGGCCCAGTCGTACCACTTGCCGAACTTGGGCACGATCTCCTCCTGCTTCTCGCCGGTGGGGTAGAGGAACTCCAGCGGCAGCCGGCCGGCGATAGGCGTGAGGATGCGGGCCAGGATGCGCAGTCCGCGCAGCGAACGGATTGGGATGGGGATGCCCAGAGCAAAACCCAGGTCGCCGAAGATGATCTCGTAGCCCGCTCCGTCGAAGGAGAGGGCGCTGCCGTAGCGGTCCACCCCGCAGGTGATGAGCACCCGTTTGGGCTGCACCTCGTCGCCGATTTCCTGCTCGATGAACTGAGCGATGCCGCGCTCCAGTGTCTGCTTGAGGCCGCCCCCGTCTACGACCGGCGTCTGCCGGACGCCAGCGACCAGTTTCTGGGCGTCGTAGAGGGGGTAGTAGCGACCAGCGACGGTCAGGCCCAGGTCAATGCCCCCCACGCCGAAGGCGTCCACCCTCCCATCCAGTTCGTGGTACAACTGGATGGCTTTCTCTACGTCACCGTCAGAGCCGATGCGCTCGAGGGTGATCTCTTCGCCAAGCAGCGTGATGGAGACCTTCTTGTCGCGGGTAGAACTCCCCAGGCTGATGCTGACGGCCTGTTTCATAGAATATTCCTCCTGGTTGATAGCGTATGGTGATACTCGTACATGATAACCCGCTGGGGCGGTGGGCGATGCGCTTGTGGCATCTGGCTCCGAAGCATCTTGTCGCGCACATTCTATCAGATCAGTGAGGCTATGTCAATCGCTGTTCCCATCGTTCGATATGACGACCAGATCCTCCGGCCCGTAGACGTGTTCGGCGGTGAAGGCGATCCAGCGGCCATCGGGTGAGATGAGCACCGTTTCATACTGACCTGAGAAGTAGCCCCCGCCGGGGTACGTCTCAGCAAGCCAGGGGATAACACAGGTGGATCGAGAACAGGTCTCTTTTGACAGGGTATCTGTGTCACCCTCGAAGGGTGTGACTGTATCTGTGTCCAGGTGATAGGTCTGGGGGGCGTCCGGAGAACCGGGGTGCCAGCCGTCCATATCGTAGAAGCCCTCGCACCACTGGCGGTAGACGAGTGTCTGCGCGTCCGCCCAGCCCAGCGGCTCGTACTGGCACCCGCGCACTTCGGCTGCGGCCTGACAACTTTTGACCGCTCCGGCCAGCAAGCCCGGCCTGTCCACGACGCGCAGTTCGACGCCGGGCGCGGCTTCGACAGCCGGCTGGTAACGCATCAGCAGCGGGAAGGCCAGGATTGCTGCTAGAGCGGTTGCCAGCAGGTAGAAGCGTTTGCGCCGCCATACCTGGCCGTGTTCGCGTGCGATCAGCCAGGTCAGCGCCGCCAGGGTCAATATCAGCGCGGCCAGGCTGAGGATCACGTAACGGGTCATGTCGCTCAGGAGTAAAGTGGAGAGAAAGGGATATATCTCGACTCCGAAAAACCACCACAGCGTGGAGGAGATGTAGGGAAACAGCCGGTGAGACAACCGCGCCAGCAATGACAGAGGCCAGAAAGCCAGGAAAGGCATGGCCAACGGAACCGCCACGGCGGTAAGGACGAACTGCCATCGTCCGGCCTGCCTCCATCGGCGCACCAGGAGTGCCATCAGCCCCGCCGAAATCAGGACGTGCGCGCCCAGGATGGTGGCTGCGTACCCTTCAATTCCCAGCCAGGCAAGGAACGATGTGGAGGGGAACAGCCGATAGAGCAACCAGAACAGCGCCTGCATCGCTCCCACGATCAGGAAAGGTGGGGCGAATAGGATTGCCAGCACGGTGAGCCAGCGTTTCAGAGTTGTGTATTGTTTCATTTCAGAGACCTCCTGCATTCGTGATTCAGAATTCGTGACCGGCTACTCGTCGTATACACCCATCTCGACGTAGTACCACGTCCCGTCTTTGAGGGCGTAGAACCAGAGCATGTGCTCGTTGGACGCGAGATTGAACACTGCTGGCTCGCAACAGCGGTAATGAATCACTTCGTCGTAAGTGTAGGGCAACGTCTCGCCGCCGTAGGAGATGTCCACCCGTCCTCCCCGTTCGAAAAAGAACAGCGGCCGGCCCCGGAAGATGACATAGTGGAAGATCTCGTCAACCCCCAGTTGCTCGATGAGGCTCTCCCCGTCCGTAAAGACTCCTTCGACGGTCTCCAAGATCCAATGGCCTTCCCAGGCCACCAGCTGCTTCACCGGGAGGTCGGCGCGAGGCTCGCTCGCGTAGGTGTACACGACCTCATCGCCCCGCTTGACCGCGAACCGCCAACCCCCAAGTCTCTCTACGGTGACCAGGTCGTCGCCCAGGTAGACGGGTGGAATGTACGCAAATTGGTTGGGCTCCAACGGCTGCACATCGCCGTTGCGGATGAGCAGGTAGGTCGGGCCCTGATTGGGTGCATTCTCGGCCATGAACGCAAAGTCCGTCCCGCTCTCGTTCACCGCCACAGGCCAGATATGGCTCAAGTTGGACAGAAGCAGTTCCTCGCCGCGATAGAGGTCGTAGAAGGTACGATGCCATTCGGCGTTCTTCTCTGCAACCAGCCGGTAGCCGAAGGGAGACAGCGTCTCGTTCAGCGTGCTCACGCGCTGCTCGGCGTCGAATCCTCGCCACGCCTCGCGCCGGGCCAGGACGTCATCGGGTATGCGATCCAGAAACTCGAAGTGGCTTGGTGTGTCCGCATCGGCGGCGACGATGGGGTATTCCTCGGTGGTCAGACCGGCGACGGCCTCAGCGGCGCAGTCAATGACGGCATCGGTGCCGGGGGCAAGCGAATCCGGCGGCATAGCCCGCAGCGTGGCAAGCACTGCCTGGGCCAGGTCGCTACGGGGGATGAAAGCCACAGCGCGCCCTGAAGGCGTGACCACCAGCCAGACTACCGGAGGCCGATCTTCCCCTGGGTCAAATTCCAGGCGTAGGGAGTCGAACTCGCCCAGGCGTACCGGCTGCACGTCGCGGATGTAAGAGCCCCAGGCTCCCCGCTTCACCTCGTCCAGGGCTGTGTCCAGGTCGCCCTCTGTGACGACCGCAAAGTCGAGGAGGCTCTGGCGCGTGCCCGTCTCATTCTGAGAGATGAGGTGGCCCTCCGCGCCCTGGTGGCCGTCCACCTTCCACCCTGCCGGGAAGTCGAAGGCGATGCCCGGTTCAGCGTCGGTATAGGTCGTGGTTGGCCCGGACATCTGAAGGGGCGAGACGAAGCTCAGCGTCGTGGTGATCTCACGGCGGGGTGCCCCGGGCGTTGAGGTGATCGCCGGGGCGGTGGCGGTCGGGCCGGACGTAGGGGTGGGGGTGTGCTCAATCTCCGTCTCCGGCGCACCGCAGGCAGTGAGGGAGAAGGGGATGAACAGGATGAGCAGGATGAATGGATTGCAGGCTCTTCGCCAAATAGATTGTGTCTTCATTACAGTCTCCTTTTCGTCAGGCGTGGATTTTGGGGTGCACCCCGTATTGTAGCACATCGGTGTTACAGGGATGTGGCAGTGGTGTTACAGTCCTGAAACAGCGTGTTACTATTCTGAAACATCATCTTCAGGCGGCTGCACGCCGGTGGCGAGGGCCAGCAGGTCTTCCAGCGAAAAGGCCTGCACCGGCCCCCGCAACTCAAAACCCACGTCGCCCACCTTCCAGTCCAGCGTCCACCAGCCGAATTGCTGGACGACGTACCCCATCGTCTCGCCTACTGTCACAGGGCGGGCCTCCGGCGCGTAGCGCGCCTGGCCCCAGCCGGCGCTGGCGTAGTGTTCCGTTGTGACCATCTGGGTCAACTCCAGCCAGACGTCATCCGGCAGGTAATAGGATTGGTGCACGTCCGTCCAAGCCCGATCTGCATCGGCCTGTGTCTCGACTTCCACCACGTCCAGGACGGCGCCGTCCGGCGGCTGGCCTGGCCGATAGAGGGGAAAGTCGAGGGCGGCCTGGACTTTTTCGAGCGAGGGGAAGGTCTGACGCGCGGGTGGCTCCCACGTGCCGAACATGCGGCCGGCATCCCCTGCGCCGGGCACCGTCTGGGTGATGGCAGCGGCCACGTAGCCCGAAGCGGCGACCCAGGCGCGCACGACGATCTGGCTGTCGTCCTGGCGCACATGTTCACCCCATGCTCCCGACCAGATGCCGTCAGCGGTATCCTGCAGGGGGCCGGCGGAGGTGGCGTTGGGCGAGACGACCTCCCGAAAGCCCCACAGCGGGCCGAGTGGGGTTTGACCGGTGGCGTCGGTCACCCGCAGATGCCAGCCGTCCCGGTCGGCCTCCAACTTGGCTATCAGCCGCTCTGCAGGGCCGGGCAACGTCACCCGTAAGGAGATCGGCCCCGTCTCCAGGTGCAGCCACAGGTTGTCCGGCCCCTCCGGGCTGTCCGGTGCCGGTCGGCTAAAGCGTGTCTCGATCCAGAGGGCGTAGGTGTGACCGGCGGCCTGCTCCACAGGCGGCATCTGAAAGGTGAGTGTCTCGGTGACCACCTGGCCCGGGGCCAGTTTGCGCAGGTAGGGAAGGCCCGGGAGGATCATGGGCGCCCAGGGCCAGGGGGCTGGCTCGTGGCCCCGTTCGTCCAGCAAGACCGGCCAGAAGAGATGCGGGCCACTGCCGGTGACGAAGACCGTCTCCGGGCCGTCGTTGCGCAGGGTAATCTCCGCCTGGCCGCCCTCGCCGACCAGGTAGGTGTCTTTGGGCAGGCGCACCTGGAAGGAGAGACCGTCCCGCTGCGTGGTGGCGCTGGCTGGCTGGCCCGTCTGAACGATGGCCGGGCCAGCGGTGGGGAACGGAGAGGCGGTCGCTCGGGCGACGATCGCCGCCTGGCGAGCCGCCTCCTGGGTGGCGTAGGCGGAGGGCGGCGTGACAGGCGTCGAGGTGCCTGGAAGAGGGGTGAGCGTGGGGACCCCGGTTGGAGGAGGGGGGGGCGTGGGTACCCCGGTAGGCAGCGCGGGAGCGGTCGCTGTCGGATCGGTGACGGATGCTGACGTCACCGGGCCACAGGCCGCCAGCAGCAGTGGAATCAGAAGCAAGACGGATAAGTGGCTCCTGCGGGGCGCGCCGCGCCATCGCAGCCATGCCACGAGTGCGGCCAGCGCGTAGCCAACGCCGGTCCAGATCAGCAGGTCGGCCAGCAGGCCGCGCGGTGCCATGTCCCAATAGACCGGCCCCGTCTCGGGTGGCGTGTAGCCCTCGACCATCGCTCCCCCCATGATCCAGGGAAAGGGCAAGCCACGGTCGTAGTGGACATAACTGCCGCCAGCCCAGGCGTGGACGTAGAGCAGGCTACCGAGCATTGCCAGTGCAATGACGGCCATGACGATCCACCAGACCCGGCCCCGTGGCCGCCAGGCCTGATGCCAGAGGCCGGTGAGCGCCCCTGCTATGCCAAGGATGGCTAGCCCCAAGTAGAATAGATCCGTCCGCATCTGGTGGGCGCTGATGCCTGTCGAAGCCACGCGCATCGTGGCCAAGCCTGAGTTGAGCAGCGCCACGAGACCTATTCCTATCGTCGTCCATTTGGCAGTGGTCACGTTTTCCGTCCTTTCCCGTGCGAACGCTTCCGGCATGTTGCATGATATCACACAGCCTCGACTTGTGCTAGATGCTTCATTGACGCCCGGCATACAAATGGGCTACGGGCCGGGGAGGTAGGCCAATATCTGCTGCCAGCCACAGCCGCCGTAGAAGCAGGTGGAAGTCATCGCTCCTCACCTGATCGCGGCTTTCCCGGACGCACGATGAAGAACGCCACTGCGCCCAGCAATGGGATCAGCAGGATGACGATGACCCACAAAACACGCGCGGTATCGTCCAACCGGCAGTGGCGCAGGCGCATCAGGGCCACGATGGCCAGCACAGGCCATCCGGCCAGGATGAGAAAGTTTACGATCTGGAGTGCCCATACTGTCATGTCAAGTCCGATCATTTGTTTACCTCCGGTGACGCATCTGAAGAACGGCTCTCGGATGTGCAGGAGCGACACAACTGCAAGTCGCGTCGCTCCTTCTACGTGAGAGGGTTGCTATGGAGCGGACATCCTTGTTCCTCGCTTTTTCGCCAGCCTTCATGGCACCTGGAAGCGAAAGACCCACGGCCCAGCCAGCCGCGTTTGTTCACCTGGCTGCGCCGGATCGTATCCCACCAACTCGGTCACCGTCAGCGTCCATTCTCCACTCTGGTCGTCGAGGGAGGCTAAAACGCTGCAACTATAACAGGGTCCCTCTCCATTTCGGTTCACCATAGTTCTAGCGCTTCGATCCAATGTGAAAACCTGGTCGTAGAACCCGGGGCCTGCGCCATAGATCTGCCCACCTGCGGTGGACCAGGAAACGGTAGGCCACCAATCCTCACTTTCTCCATCTGGCGGGTCGAAGCAGTTGTGCCTTGAGGGCGTGACCAGGGGTGAAGGGGACGCTGAAGTCGAAGGTGAATGGACCGGCTGTCGATACTGGCATGACAGGTTCCAGCGGCCCTCTATTCTCATACACGCCGGGGGTGGGTGGCACCGGTGTCGGCACAACGTAGGTCTCTACGTCCATCACCAGGCGCAAATCCAGTGTCTCTGGCGCACCCTTCACGGCGGCAGCATCGAAAGAAAGCACGTAAGCGCCTTCACCGGGTAAGCTCGACACCTCCTCGAGAAGATCGGATGGGCCAGTTATCCCATGGCCTACTTCCCATGGGAAGATGGTGCCGGTAGCGTCGGACAGTGTCTCGCCCGCGGACAAGAGATGACGATCAGTCGGCAGACCCTCGGGACCACTCACAGTGTAACCGACGACGATACGATTGGCATCGGCATAAACTCGCTGCAACGTGACAGTAATACCGTCTGTTGTCTGGCTCAGGTCGAGCTCCTGAACCAGACCCGCCTGTTCGATGTCGTACAAGCCGGCTTCTATCTGAAAAACCCGCTCCAGGATAGGGGCCACAGCATAGGCCGCAGCGCCCAAGGCCAGACACAGGGCCAGAGCCAGGAAGGCCCAGCCCAGGCGGGTGGCGGGCATGACCCGCGCCCACCGGGACGGGCGCCGTCGGGACTGAGCCTGCGCCCGGATCGCCGGCCACAGATTCAGGCTGTCGGACACCTCCTGCTCAGCGATCTCCTGCAAGATTTGTGTGACTTGTTGCTCTTTCATTTGTTCACCTCCTGCTCATTTTTGTCGGGAGACGAATGGGGAAACGAACGGCGGTCATCGTATCTCAGCGTCCCGATCCTGACGCCGCTGCCCACAGGGGGCGTAGCAGCCTCCGCAACCGCTTTCGCGCCGCGTGCAGCCGCCATTTGACCGTGCCCGGCGGACAGGCCAGTTCGCTGGCCATCTCGGCCTCGCTGAGGCCCAGGTAGTAACGCAGGACAATCGCGGCCCGCTGCGCCGGCGGGAGTTTGCCCAGCGCATCCCAGACCGTCTGCCGGAGATCGGCCGCTTCCGCTACTTGGGCGGGACCGGGATTGGGGTCAGCCAGCAGGTCAGCCAGAGAACCGGTCTCCAGGGAGATCTGACGCTTGCTCCGGGTGACAGACTTGACGGCATCGTTGGCCACGCTGCGCAAAAACCAGGGGCCGAAGGGCCGCCCGGCGTCGAACTGGCCGATGCGTTCGCAGGCGCGCAGGAAAGCGGCTTGCACGGTGTCTTCGGCCAGCGCACGGTCGCGGGTGATCAGGTAAGCGGTCCGCACCGCCTGCACCTGGTACTTGTGCACCAATGCTTTCAGCCCGCCGATGTCGCCGCGCTTCAGCCGGGCGATGGCCTTCTGTTCCTCCATTCACTTCCTCTCTCAATGGGTTACGATGAGGGCCCTCTACTGATACTATCCGCAAGCAGGGGAAAAGGTTTGAACAAATCTGGGTGAAAGAGCGGGAAAGCAAGGGAGACGCGGCGTACCGAAGCGCCGTGTCTCCCCCTTTCATTATCTTGCGTTTCCTGGCTACTTGAGGTACTCCTCGCGCGCGGCCTGGACGTAAGCGGTGAAGCGAACGGTGCCGTCGGCGTTGTGGCCGTAGAAAACCCACACGGGCTGGACGATGGTTGTCACTGGTGGCTGCCGGGTCGGCGGCGGCCCGTCTGTCGAGCGGACCACGTAGCCTGGCTGCGGCTCGTAGTAGTAGGCCAGTTCGACGCGGTCCACGACGAACGCGCCCTGCAACTCGCCCGGCCTGGACGGGACGCGCGATTCGTCAACGATCTGCGGGATGTCCAGCGGTATCTCGTCGGCGCTGGCAGCGGCTTTGACGTCCGAGCCACTGCGCATTTCACGCGGCACCAGGACAGGCAGGCTGGCGAACGTTCGCTTTGGATGGGCGACGCCGGCGATCCAGGTTTGCTCGCCGAGAGGTGGAGCGCTGGGCCGAGCATAGTCCGCCGCCCACACGTCCACGTCCGGGCCAAGGATGTACCGTTGCTCCGTTTCGCGGTCGGTGAAGATGGCCACTTCGCGTCCCTCCAGCGTCTCCAGGCCAATGTGGCCCAGGAAGCCCTGCACGCGCTCCTCCGGCCAGAGTTTCTCGAATTCCTCGACCGCGATACCGAGACCGTTCGGTGTCCACGTCGCCGTCGTGTTGGCGACGACCTGCCCACGCACACGCACGTGCAGGCAGTCCAATTGTGCGATTGCCTCCAGCACATCCGACGACCCGCTGAGCGGATAGGGTGGCAGTTCCTCATCATCAGGTTCATCCATATCCAGAAACACTTCGACGCGCCGCGATTCTTCACTGACAAAGATGGTGGCGTGCACCACGCCGGTGACCTCGACGCTCTGGCCGATCTCAAAGACCGTTTCGGCCTGTGTAGGGGGAAGCGGCTCTTCGACCGGCGCTTCCACGACGACACTGATGGAACTGCTGCTGCCACTGACGTAGCCTTCGCCTTCGGACGTAGGCGGCGAGACGATGGACCACCAGTCTACGTCACCTCCATCGCTGGGCCGTTCCCCGGCCCAGGCCTCGATGCGCTGCCCATCGGTCAGTTCGTCGGGCGCGTTCGGCAGACGGTAGTGCTCGCCCTCGTCGGTCACCAGCCAGGTGTCGCCCCCATCCAGGGTGAACGTGCCGATCAGACATTGAGGTTTGCGCGGAGGGATGGTCTCCCAATCGGCTACTTCCACCTGCCAGCGATTTGCTCCCACCTGGGCGACGATTGTTCCCCGGACTTGCACGTCGTCAAAGCCCACGTCGGCCAGTTCGGCCACACGCGGGCCGGTCAGGTCATACTCCGTGCCGGCCTGAACCATCAGGTCGGCGCGGACATCGCCCCCATCTTCCGCCACCAGCACGTGCACCCAGCCGGTGAGGGTCACGGGCTGGCCGATGGAGCAGGCCGGGGGAGGGGGAGGACTGTAGTGATGCATTTCAATCCCGGCCGAGTGGCTGATGTCGGTGTCCAGCCGGAAGGGGCTGCCGGCCTCCTGGCCGCCTGTCAGTTCCTCGTAAGCCTCCTGGGCCGGCTTGATGGGATAGTTCCCGTCGCGCTCGAAAGTGAGAGGGGTGAAACTGGCGTAGGTCACCTCTCCGGCCGGGTTGACGGCGACGTGCATCTCGACCATATTGCCGGTCAGCGGATGTCCATCCAGTTCCGGTACGATCTGCACGAAGCGGATGGGGTTCTCCGGTCGGGGTGCAAAGTGTTCCGACTCCTGAACACGGTAGGAGGTGAGCAACAGGTCGTGCCGGCGCAGGAAGGCGACGGCAATCTCGGTGGCCTCGTCGAAGGGGAGCGGTGCGCCCTCCACACCGACGGCGGTGCCGTTACCGTAGTCAATGCTGCCCATCGGCCCGAACTGGCGGAAGACCAGTTGTCCGCCATCACTGCCCAGGACGAAGAACGCCTCCGGCTCGCGCGGGTCACGGTAGACTCGTGGATTGGGCAGGTCAAAGTCGCGCGCCCAAGCCAATGCCTCCTCCGGCGTGGTGGGGAGCGGCGCGGTGGTGGCGCGGTAGACGGGCGCCTCGGCGGGCGCGTCGGGCAGGGTGGCCGTCAGGGTCAGGTCGGCGCCGGCCAGCATGCCCTGTGGGACGGGTTGGGAGCCGGGACCGGCAGCGGAGACCAGGCGGGGCAGTGGCGGCAGGTCGTGGTCGCCACCGAATAGCGCCGGGAGTACCAGGGCCAGCACCAGCACTGCAGCGACGGCGGCCAGTGCAAAGGATAGTCGTTTGAACATCGGTTGCCTCCTTAGATTTGTAGGATTGATCGTTCTGCGCGGTGCGACTGGCATGGAATAGAGGCGTTTCCGCCGCGCAAGCAGGTCCGCCTCCAATTGGGTGGCGAACTGTGGCCGGGGTCGGATCACGCCGGCCAATGCGCGCAACTGTTTGACCAGTCGTGCCTCGTGTTCGTCTGTCGGGTGAATGCTATTCTCGTTCATCGTCTAACCTCTCTTGCAAATCACGCAGCGCGCGATGGATCAGCGACTTGACCGCGACCTTGCTGCGACCCATCACCCGAGCCGTCTCGCTCAGGCTCAACTCGCCGAAGAAGTGCAGGGCCGCGGCCTGCGCCCGGCCGGGTGAAAGGGTGCGCAGCTCGCGCTCCAGGCAGGTCATCTGCTCCGAGTGTTCGACCAACGCTTCTGGGAGCGGGTCGGGGCTGGGCTGATCGGCGATGTCGTCCAGAAGTGCTACTGTCGTCTGCTGGCGAAAGTGGTCCGCCAGACGGCGCGCGGCGATGGTGAACAGCCAGCTGGCAAACCTTCCGCGCTCACGGTAGCGCGGCAGTCCCTCCAGCGCGGCGACGAACGTCTGCGCCGTCAGGTCTTCGGCCTGCTGTACGTCGCCAGTGCGGGCGTAGAAGTAACGGTAAACCGGCGTCAGGTAACGACGATACAGGGCGGCAAAGGCTGCCCTGCCGTGCGTCGTCCTGGCCTGCCGCACCAGGTCTGCATCAGACGGATCGGTCGGTGTGTTAGCCTGGATAGAAATGAGTTGGTTCTCCACAGGATAGCGCGCGTATCCCATCTATAATGTATATCGGGGAAAAGGCAAAGAGGGTAGCACCCCAATTTCTTTGGCGGACTCAGGTGGTCATACGCGCCTGCGGCGGAAATGGCGGCGCGATTGTGGCGGAATTGCGGGTGCGACGCACTCCGCAAGTATGCCGCACCTGAGATCACTCGACGTGCTCCTCGGTGACGGCCTGGACATAAGCGACGAAGTGGACGGTACCGTCGGCGTTATGGCCCTCGAAAATCCATACGGGCTGGACGATCGGTTCTACCGATGGCGACTGCGGCACATAGTAGACCAACTCTACACTGTCCACGACAAACTGCTTCCCGGTCAGGTTCTGTGGATCCGAGTTAGAAGTGATGTCGGCTTGGCCCTTCGTTTCGGATAGGGGTGGCGAGTGGAGGACCCACCACGCCAGGTCTCCCCCAACGACGAGCGGTTCGTCGGCACAGACCTGGATGCGCTCGCCACTGTTGAGTTCCTCGGGTGGATTGGGCAGGCGGTAGCGCTCGCCCTCGTCGGTCACCAGCCAGGTGTCGCTGCCCTCTACGGTTAAGACGCCAGTCAGCTGTTCAAAATCGCGCTGGGGGACGATTTTCCAGTCCGTTACCTCCAATTGCCAGCGACGCGGTCCCAACTGGGCAACGATCGTCCCCTGGATCTCCACGTCTTCATTGTCCACGACGGTCAACTCGGCCACGCGCGGGCCGGTCAGGTCGTAGGAGGCGCCGTCGCGCGCTCCCAGTTGCGCGCGGACGCCGCTTCCGCCCTCGGCCACCAACAGCAGCTCCAACCAACCTGTCACGGTTATGGGTTGCCCGGCGGACCAATCGGGTGGGGGCGGTCTGTAGACCCTTGAGGGGGACCTGGGCTCTGGGATGCGGAGGGATCCCTCGATCTCCAGGCGGAATGGGCCTCGGGCTAACTGGCCGCTGGTCAGTTCGGCAAGAGCCTGCTCGGCCGACTTGATGGGATAAATCCGGCCAGGTTCGAAAGCCATCGGCTCATGTAAAGCGATGCGGGTGATCCCCCCTGCCGGGTTGACGGTGGCCCAGGCGAAGAAACCCCCGAACACCGGGTGTCCCTCCAGTTCCGGGCTTAAATGCACCATGCGATCTGGCTCCACCAGAGGATCCGTCCAATCGTGGACGCGGTAGGTATTACAGATGGGGTAAGCATCAGACAACACATCATGCTCGCGCAGGAAGGCCGCGGCTACTTCGGCGGCCCGCTCAAGGGAGAGCGGGGGGCCATCGAAAGCGGCTGCATCCTCGCCGCTGTAGCTGATGCTGTGCGCTCCAGGGAACTGGTCAAAGTAGTCGATGCTACGCGCTCCAGGAAACTGGTAAAAGCCTAAGAATTGACCGTGGCTGCCGAGCACGATGAGGGCGTCCTCGACGCGCGGGTCCCGGTATACCCGCGGGCCCGGCAGGCCGAAGTCGCACGCCCAGGCCAGCGCCTCCTCCGGCGTGGCGGGGATGGGAATGGAACGGGCGTGGTAGACACGCATCTCGGCGGACGCATCGGGCAGGTCGGTCGTCAGGGTCAGGTCGGTGCCGGCCAGCAGGCTCGGCGGGACTGATTGGGGGTCGGCATCGGCGGCGTAGACCAGGCGTGGTAGTGGCGGCAGGCCGCGATCGCTGCCGAGGAGTGGCAGGAGCACCAGGGCCAGCACCAGCGCCAGGGCGACGGCGGCTCCGGCCCAGAGGAGACGGGCTGTCAACGGATTTTTGGAACGGATTGAGCGGACGGGGAACGGATTGATTCGGGGGGAGGGGGAGCGAGTTACCTGGCGTTGGCGCAGGGTGGCGGAAAGCCGGTTTACGAATTCGGGAGCGGGTTCGACATGGGCAACGCTCAGGCGCAGGGCGTCAACGATGGACGCTTCCGGGGGCCTCCCCGTGCTTCTCTCAGCGTGAGGGGGCAGATCAATGTAGGCGTCCAGTTGGTCGGCGAGTCGTTTCTCATTCGGTTTCTTCTTCATCCAGGCACCTCCTTCTCAGGTCGGCGACGGCGCGCGAGACCAGCATCTTGACCGCGCCCTCACTGCGGCGCATCACGGCGGCGACCTCGCGACCCTTCAACCCGCCCCAGAAGCGCAAGGTAAGCGCCTCGCGCCGGTCGGGGCTGAGGTGGGGCAGGGCCCGCCGGACGCAGTCCAGTACGCCGTTGCGGTGGGCGCTCTGCTCCGGGTCGGGCGCAGATGGGTCGGGCAACGATTGGGCGGCGTTCAGCGGTTCGTTTCGATTCGCGTACTGGCTGCGGTGGTGGTCGGCGCATTTGCGGCGGGCGATGCCGAACAGCCAGGCGGCGAACGGCCCGCGCCCCCGGTAGCGGGGCAGTCCCTCCAACGCCGCCAGAAATGTCTGCGCGGCCAGATCCTCTGCGTCGGCCTGGTTGCCGGCGTGGGCGTAGCAGTAGCGGTAGATGCGGGTGACGTAGCGGCGGTAGAGCGCGTCGAAGGCGTCGCGGTCGGTCTGCGCGGCCTGGGCCAGCGTACCGTCGTCCGGTTCAGGTTGTAAGTTGTTCACACTCCCTCCCTCAGCGCTGATGGGGGTTCACCTTGTATGTCGTCCAGGCGGGGAAAAAGTAACAGGGCGTGAAACGTGAAGCAGTGCGCCTGATGTAGAACTAGCGCCTCGGAATGGGAACCCGAGGCGCATAGCAGGAAGTGGGAGAACTTTGGGCGGAACGATCACCTATGTCGTCGGTGGATGCCGAAACTTGTTTCGGGCACACGGTAACGGGTCTCTATCGGCAAAAGCGCCAACAAATTGGCGCTTCCACAACAGGGGGTGAACGCTTGCCTTTAGGCTACCGGTCACCGACCAGCAACCGCATATACTCGCCGATGTCGGCGAAGTCCTCCAGCGCCCAGGTGGCTTCGATCACCTGTCCCTGCTTCTCCGGCGTGAGCACCGCCGCCGCGTTGGCGCGGAATTTAGCGACGATATCATTGTCACTCGTCGGGTTCTGCGGGCTGCCCTTGGCGTGGTCCACCTGCTCCTCGTAGACCGCCCCGCCGGTGGTGGTGATGCGCACGATGGCCCGCTTCACCGCCGGAAAGAGCGCGTCAATCTCGGGGTCGGCCACGACCTTGATTTTTGGCAAGGTGGCCCAGATGCGCGGGTCGCGCAACTTCTCCTCCTCGAAGGAACTGGGCAGGACGTTGCCGTCAACGATGGCAGCGGCGATGCAGTAGGGCAGGCTGTGGTCGGCCGTCTCTTTCGTCGTCGGTTTGTACTTCGACGGGTCGGATAGAATGTCGGCCCCACGGGTGGTCGTGCGCACGTGCACATCGGCGATCGTCTCGGCGGTGATACCGTGGGCACGGCAGATGTTCAGCACGGCGGTGATGGGCTGGTGGGTCAGTGCCTCGGTGGGGAAGGCTTTGTAGGAGCAGGTGGTGATGAGGAACTTCTCCCCTAGCCTGTCCAGCAGCGCGTCGGTGGACCACTCGACGTTGCTCAGCACCTCGATCAGCCCCTCCTTGCCCTCGATGACCTCGACCGGGCCGGTGTAGCCCTCGCGGGCCAGGAGCGCGGCGCGCACCCCCGCCTCGGTCGCCATCGGGTCGGCGGCGTTTTTCATATTCGTCAGGTGGCCTGCCACGACGCCGCCCAGGGTGAAGTGGGAACTGCCGGAGATGCCGGCCGCTGCGACAGTCTGCTCCTCGTTCAGGCCGAGCATACGAGCCGCGACGAAGGGGGAGACGAACTGGGTCAGGCTGGCGTGGTGCCAACCGACCTCGCGGATGCCGGGGGTGGCGGCCAGGCACCAGCGCATCTCCAGTTCGTAGGCGATGAGGATGCCGGCGATGACCTCCTGCCCGTCTCGACGTGCCACTTCGCCGGCGGCCAGCGCGGCAGGGATGACGTCGGAGGGGTGGGAGGGGTCCTGCTCCCAGTAGATGTCGTTATAGTCCAGCGCCCGCACCAGGAGCGCGTTCATCAATGCAGCGTTGGCGACGTTGGTGCGGTGGCCGCTGCCGATGACCGTCGCCTCTGGCGTGCCGCCGAGCGCGACGATGTGGCGGTGAGCGGCCTGCATGTCCTCGTATGGTACGGCAGCCAGCGCACAGCCGACGGAATCGAGCAGGAATCGCTTGGCCTCGTGCACCGCTTCGGCGGGGATGTCTTCGTACTGCAGGCCCAGCGCGAAGCGGGCCATTTGATGGGTGATGCTGTTCATTAGTACCTCCTCACTCCATACTCCTTCTTGACGTTTCGTGAAACCTGAGTACACTAGCCCCATTCTTCTCTCGGAAAGGGGACTTCTATGCGCCGATTTCGTACACGTCAATTCCTTGCCCATACCCTGCCCTCGTCCTGGGTTCCCTACGTGCTGCACCTCCGCCCCCGGGCCTGGGTCATCGTGACCGCTCACATGTCGGTCGGCTTCCTCCTGGCCAACGGCCTTGACCTCTCCTGGGACCGTCTGGGTCGCTGGGCGCTGGCCGCGCTGGCCTGGGGGATACTGGGCAACGGCGGCACACTGGCGCTCAATAGCGTTTTCGACAGGGACGAGGGAGACATCGGCTACCTGGACGATCCGCCCCTCGTGCCGCGCTACCTGGCTTACTTTGCCCTGGCCCTGATGGCCCTGGGCATCCCCATCGCCTTGGCGCTGGGCTACCGCTTCTCCGTTGCCTATGGAATCTGCATCGTGATGTCCCTGCTCTACTCGGTGCCTCCCTTCCGTTTCAAGGCCCGGGCCGGGTTGGACATTCTCATCAACGCTACCGGCTTCGGCGGGCTGACCATCTACGCCGGATGGGCCGCCGCAGCCCAACCCCTGGTAGCCCCCATCGTCAACGTAGTCGCGGCCTTCTTCTGCTTCTTCGTCGGCTTCTACCCGCTGACCCAGATCTACCAGATGGAGGAGGACGCCAGGCGCGGGGACTACACGCTGGCGCTGGTGTTAGGTAAGCAGAACGCGCTGCGCCTGGGCGTCCTGGGGGTTGGGACAGGCTTTGCCTTCCTGGCCCTGGAGGTGGTTCAGCGGTATTGGACCGTACGATCGGCGGGGCTGGTCCTGGCGCTGCTGGCCTGGTCGGCGGTCCTGATCCCCTGGTACCTCCGTCGCCAGCGGGCGGACGTGGCCTACGAGCAACGTGGCTTTTACCACGCCCTCTACGCCTGGGCTCTCACCGACATCGCGGTCCTCGTGGCGATGATGCCGTTGTAGAGGCGACGCATCCTACGAGCAGACAATGCTTCGGCAAGGCCCCCACAGGGGGATGCGTCGCCCCTACAATCGTTCTGCCACTGCCTGCGCCACCTCCAGCGTCGTATTGCTCCCGCCCAGGTCGTAGGTGCGCACCTTCCCCTCGGCGATGGTATCGGCTATGGCCTGCTCCAGTGTCTGTGCCGTCTCCGTCTCCCCCAGCCAATCCAGCATCAGTTTGACCGCCAGGAGCATGGCGGTGGGATTGACTTTGTAGAGGCCAGCATACTTGGGAGCCGAGCCGTGGGTGGGCTCGAAGATGGCGAAGTCGTCGCCGATGTTGCCGCTGGAGGCGAACCCCAGCCCGCCCACCAACTGCGCCGCCAGGTCGGAGATGATGTCGCCGAACATGTTGCTTGAGACCAGAACGCCGTAGTCCTGTGGGTTCTTGATCAGCCACATCGCCATAGCGTCCACGTTCGCCTCCCACAGTTCGATTCCGGGGTACTCAGCGGAGATTTTGCGCGCCTCGCGCACCATCAGCCCGCTAGTTTCGCGGATGACGTTGGGTTTCTCGACCAGAGTGACGGTGGGGTGGCCGTGTTCTTTCGCGTACTCGAAGGCGCGGCGCACGATGCGGCGGCAGCCTTCGCGGGTGAAGATGCGGCAGGAGATGGCGATATCATCCGAGGGCACGTCCTGGAAGGCGGCCATGCGGGGGCTGTAGGCTTCCAGCGCCGCCCGCACCTCCTGGGGCAGCGGGTGGAACTCGATGCCGGCGTAGAGGCCCTGCGTGTTCTCGCGGAAGACGACCAGGTCAACGTCGTCTCGATAGTTGAGTGGGTTGCCCTTGAAGGCTTTGCAGGGGCGCATGTTGACGTAGAGGTCGAAGAGTTGGCGCATGCGCACAATGGGGCTGCGGTAGACCAGTCCCTGGCCCTGCAATTCGGGGGCCAGTTCGGCCTGGGCTTCCTCTTTGGGCTTGGATGTGATAGCGGCGAAGAGGGCGCAGTCGCACGTCTTGAGGATATCAATCGTGCGCTGTGGCAGCGGATCACCCTCCTTGCACCAGAACTCCCAACCGATGTCGGCGGGGACATATTCGGCGTCGAGGATAATCTTGTCGAGCACGATCTGTGCGGCGTCCATTACGTCTTTGCCGATGCCGTCGCCGGGCATCAGCGCGATGCGATACTTGGGCATTTGTCCTCCTTATACTAAAAGGCGCTGGGGCCGGTCTCCGACCGTGCCCCTCTGGGGGCCAGAGCATTCGATTGGAATTGGTGGGTCTATTCTACTCGATGGTTAGGAAGAGGGCAAGCGGGACGTGGGGTCAGGCGGGCGGCATTGGGGCCAGCGGGCCGCCGGGTTCGGTCAATGCCGTCAGACGTATCCCTGGACGACGCTGTTGGGGTCCGCGTTGTGGCACCTCCAGCCGCTCACCCAGGAACGCCCATCCCAGCAAGATGGCGATAGTCGGCTCCAGCGTGGCGACGCTGCTGAGGTCACTGCGTCTACCGCGCCAGGCTGGGCCGCCCCACGGCCGTGAACGTCAGTTCCGTTCCCAGATAAACCCGTTGCCCCCACCCCGCTGCGACCGGTGCATCCCGATCCACACGGACCATCTGCACCTCGACCTGATCGGCGCCCGCCTGCCGGGCCAGCACCTTTAATTGAACCGGCACGACTTGTCGGGCGTAGGCCACCGCTTCTTCCACGGTGGAAAAGTCGCGCACTCCGTCGGGCAGGTGCAAGCGGAGTCGGTTGGCGTTTAGCGGACGGATGGTTGCCCGCAGTTGCTGCACCACCCCGCCAGCCACAGCGCCCACAGCGTTCGCCACTTCGGCGTGGCGCGGGATGACCAACTTGGTATGCAGTTGCTCTGCCACACGAGGCATGTAGGCTTCCACCGGCGCGCCGACGGCGACTACCGGCTGACGGAGACACAATTGGCAATCCAGGTCCGATCCGGGGACTCTCCCCAGCGCCCGGTTCAGCAGCGCCGTCGCCGCAGGCTCTCGCTCCCAGTCAGGCAGGGCGGCCTCGTCGCCCAGCACCTTGCTGACCAGTTCCATCGTCACCCGGTTCGACATACCAGAGACCACCTGCTCACAAAACGCTTCGGGCGAAATGTTCGCCTGCGCGGCCAAAAGTTCTGCCCCCAGCCGCGATGCTTCGGTGTCCCAACGCTCAAAGCGCCCCAGGACGTGCAGGGCATCGGTGGGCGTGAAGCCGGCCCGTAGAACCAGCCGCCGCGCCTCCAGACCTTCGATCTGCCGCGTGACCAGTGAGACGTAGCGCAGCCTGTTCACCAGCGACGCCAACGACTGGGGGCCTGTTGCCAGGTGACGCAACAAGTCCTGATCCTGTTCTGAGAGCGCATTGGCTGGTCGGCGCTGCGCCAGCACGAATTGCCCGGCCAGACTCTCTCGCTGGCGCGTCATCACCTGCCGTCGCAGTTCGCCCAGGATTTTGGGGTGCTCGCTGGCCAGCAGGCACAACGGCACCACGCGCCAGGGACCGATGACCAGCCGGCCCTCCTTATCCAGGCGAACGTGGCTATCGCCGCCCAGTCCCACTGTGTGGACGTCCACGGCTTCGACCATCGTCCGCCACTGGCCGACCTGCGCGCCCTCCGGGTTCAGCCGGGGGCGGCCATCGCGTAACGCGGCGATGTCGGTCGTCGTGCCGCCCACGTCCACCACCCACACATCCCGACGGCCTGCCAGGTGCCAGGCACCGACCATACTGGCCGCCGGCCCCGAAAGGATCGTCTCGATGGGTCGCCGCATGGCCCACTTGGCCCGCACCAGTGAACCGTCTCCCTTGACGATCATCAACGGTGCCTCGACGTCCATCTCTTGCAAGGTGCGACGAACAGTGACGATGAGTTCTCGCAGCAACGGGATCAACCGGGCGTTGAGTGCCACCGTCGTCGCCCGGCGCACCGCGTTGAGGCGGGTGGTCAGTTCGTGGCCGCAGGCGACCGGCAGAGCGGTCAATTCTTCCACCAGCGCCCGCACGCGCAGTTCGTGGGCCGGGTTGCGCACGCCAAAGTAGCCCGATACAGCAAAGGCCTCTACCCGGTTGCGCCAGGCCAGGATGGCCTCCCGCGCCGCCGCTTCGTCCAGAGGCTCGACCTCGTTGCCGGCCACATCGTGGCCGCCGCGCAGGTAGACCACGTTTTGGGTCACCAGGTCGCGCTCGAACCCGTATTGCCGGATCAACTCCTGGTCGTAGCCGATGAGCAACAGACAAACTGGGCTGCCCTGCCCCTCGACGATAGCGTTGGTGGCCAGGGTGGTCGAAATGGCTACCAGGCTCACCTCGGCAGGGGACACAGTTTGCCCGCCAAAGGCCGCTGCCACGGCTTGCCCCATGCCAACCGACAAGTCGTAACGGGTGGTCAGGGCTTTGGCGCTGGCCAGCACTGCCCCACTGGCGTGGTCTACCACCACCGCATCGGTATATGTACCCCCCGTATCAATGCCCAAAGTAACAGTCATCAATCCTCGCGCCGCCGCCAGCAGGTATCGGCCAGGGAGCAGTAGCGGCACACCGAGCCCACGTGCGGCGATTCGTAGCCCGGCCCTGTACCGATGACCATTGAGACGGATTTGTGCGGCTCCAGCACACAGTGGTCGTTTAACCGCACACCGATTTTATCCAGGGGCAGCAGGGCACATACCTTCTGCTGGCCTTGCAGCGACCAGCCCACCAGCGATCCCGGGCTGAGCGCCGGGCTCACGCCCCAGCCGAATTCTGACGCTCGCTTTTCGACCCTGTCGCGCAGTGCTTCGCCGATAGCACCGAGGGCCAGCACCCCCACACTATCGAGCATAAAAGCCAGCAGGTCCTCACTGGCGGCGTGGAGTTCGCTCACCCGCTTCTCCAATATCGGCCCGATGGTGTAGACGGCTGCCATCACCCGACGCGCCGGAGCCAGCAGATCAACCCTGGGGCCGACGGTCAGACGTCTCTCGTCCTTCCATTCAGAGGATGAATTGGCGGCAAGGACCACCTGCTCGCCGACCACGTCGCGCACCAGGAACTCGTCGTAGACGGCCGCCGGGACGACGAGCGCCTGGCTCATAGCGACGGCTTCTTGCGCGGCAGATACCAGCGCAGGATGCGCCGGTCCCCGCTGATTCCGGCGCTGCGCTTGCAGCACCTCCTCGGGTGTCAGGGAGATTGGCACATCGCGCAAGATGGTCACAGCCGGGTCAGCCCCCCCTTAGTCCCCCCCCACCTTGGGGGGGAGGTATCCCTCGTCGCAGAAATCGCCTAACTGGGCCCCGTCCAGCGCTCGCACCAGATCGTCGGGCGAGAGAGCCAGCCCCACGTCCGGGCAGCCCGCGCTGATGATCACTATTTCCTGTTCCAGGACTCTCTCGTCTACATAGGCAGTGACGTCCGGGCGGCGGAAGCCCAATACCGAAACTGCCCCCACCTGGTACCCTGTCACCCGTTGCACATCCCGCCCCGACGCCAGCGTTACTTTTTTGTCCCCCAGTGCCGCGCCGACTTTCTTGAGGCTGAGATGCCGGTCGCCGGAGATCACCACTAGCACAAACTGACGGTCAGAACACTGGACGATCATCGCCTTGACCACCTGGGCCACCGGGATCCCCAGATCCTCTGCTACCCCTTCGGCCGTGTACTGCTTGTGTGCGTGCTGGTGCACTTCATAAGGAATCCCCTTCTGCTCTAGCACCCGCATCGGCATCGTCTTGGCTATGCTTTTCTTTTTTCCCCCCACCTTGTTATCTTCCTTCGTCTTCCGAATCCGGCATCTGCCGTCCGGTATCACTGCTTTGCTTTCGCCATAAGAGTAACACGCCACTGACCACCAGGGCTGCCCCGACGAGCTGCGTGGCCGTCAACTGCTCGCTCAGAAGAAAGTAAGCATAGACGGCGACAATGGGGATTTCTGCCATAGCCAGGATGCTGGCCACGCTCGCTGGTAGTCGCCCCAACCCGAATGTGTAAGCAGACCAGGGAATGATAGTGGAGAGGCCGATCAGAGCCGCGAACCAGATCCAGGTCGAAGAGGGCACGGGCCAGGGCTGCGGAGTGAAAAATTGAAAAGGCAACAAAGTCAGCGCTCCAAAGCCAAAGCCATAGATCAACATGGTCGGGGAACGATAGCGCGCACTTACCTTCTTGCCAAACAGGTTGAAACTGGCATAAGTTATGGGGATACCCAAACCTGCCAACAGCCCCGGCGCGGTCAGCCTGTCTCTCCCCAGAATGTCCAGACCCGATACTAGCACCGTGCCAGCGAAGGTCAAGACGATAGCCAGCACCTTGCGGCGCTTCAGCGGTTCGCTCCAGAGCAGCCATGCAGCAACGGTGACGATAGCCGGCATGGCTGCTTGCTGCACTGTCGCCACGGCCGCCCCGTTGAGCAACACGCCCAAGTTCCAGAAAACGTGAAATGCGCCCAGGCTGCTACCCAGGGCGATCAGCCAAATCAAGTCGCGCCGCTGCACCCGCAGCCAGGCCGGGCGCAGCAAGCCCAGGGTTAGCAACAGGACAGTGAGTGTAGACAGATCGCGCCAGAAAGCCAGAGCCAGCGCCGAGACGTTGCTGTCGGCGGCGATGAACTTGACGAATACGCCGGAAGTCCCCCATCCCGCACATGCCAGCAACACTGCCAGGTAACCGGCCATTTCCGATCGTCGCGGATTCACCATGATCTCAAATAAATCCTTCAGACTGCGGGTTGACAGGCACAGGGGCCGGTGGCGCACTTGCCGCACACATCGGCTAACCCCAACTCGCGGAAGTGATCGGCCACCTGCAGCAGCCGCTCGTTGCAGCGGTGTTTATCCAGCCCGCTTTCGGTCAGCGCACCCACGGGACAGCGTTCCACGCACACCGTGCAGCTCTCACCATGAAAGTAGCGGCAGCGCTCGCGAGCGGGAGTTCCGAGCACTGACGTTGGCTCCAGCACCGCATCCACCACCAGACTGCCGAAGCGCCCGGCGCAGCCAGCGTCGGTGATCAGCATGTGGTGCAGGCCAAAACTGCCCAGGCCGGCGATGTACGCCACACTCTTGTGCGACCAGCGGGCCACCAAGGTGATGGGATCATAATTGTGGGTGGCCGGCTCCGCCGCGGCTTTCACGCCCCGCTCGGCCAGGGCAGCAGTGAGCCGCTGGGCAATGCGGTTGATGAGCGCGTTAGTCTCGACGTAGGCCAACGCCCACTCGCGAGCCACCTGGCGTGACTCTGCCCGGTTGGCTTCCACGGTCTCCTCGGCGAAGGGCAGAAAGAAGGAGATGACTGACTGGGCTGCTGGCAGCAGGTCGCCAGGCAGCAGGTGGGTCGGCTCGGCGACTACCCGCAGTTGGAGGAAGCGAGGATCAGCAGCGTCGGCAAAGCCCACCAACGGCTGCCGATAACGGGTCTCGGTTCCTGCTTCGGCCACTTCTTGCTGCACGAAGGCGGCAATGAACTTCTCTAAGTCATTCATAACTTACCCCCCCACGCCTCATATCAGGGGCGGCCCAAGTATACCCATTTGAGGCAAAACTTCAAAAACCCTGGGCGCACATGCCCCCTGCCATGGCTCACTACGCCACGGCAGGGGGCCGGGGAAGGAGCGGAATGCCTGCTTTGGGCATCAACCCTCAACAGGCTGCTCTGCCTACATTAAGGTGACCTCTCCCTCCGCTAACTGGTCGGCACGGGCGCAGATGGCCTTCAGCCTGGCTTCCACGTCCGGGTCTAGCGGCTCGGGCTCGAAGTTCTCGATGATGTCCAACACCTTCTCTCGCACACGCTGGGCCAGGCTCTTGGATCCCGCTGCTTTCCAGTCCTCCCAACGGGTGCGGTCGAGGAGCGTCGGGTACCAGAACTCGGTCCTGAAGTGCTTGAGGGTGTGATCGTCGCCCAGGTAATGCCCACCAGGCCCTACGCGGTCTATGACGTGTACGGCCAGATGCTCGTCATCTACGGTAATGCCGCGCAAGATGTGCTTGACCATGCCGATGACCTCGTTGGACATGACCAGCATGTCGTAGGAGCCGATGAGCCCCGATTCCAGGTAACCCACATCGTGGATCAGGTTGGCCCCGGACAGCGCGGCCACGGCGATTGAAATGGCTGACTCGATGGCCGCCTGCTGATCCAGCGCCTTGGCATCGCTACAGCCTGCGGTGGAGAACATGGGCAGCCGCAGCCATTTGGCCACATCGGTCATCGCCGCGCTGAGCAGCGACAATTCCGGCGCGCCATAGGACAGAATCGTGGTGCTCATGTCCAGAATGGACATCACCCCACCGATGATGATCGCCGCTCCCTTTTTCTTGAGCTGCGCCAGCACGATGCCGGGCAAACACTCGGCCAGACATTGCACCATGAGCCCGGCCAACGTCGCCGGACCGGTGGCGCCGCATATGGGGCAGGGAGTGTAGATGGCCGGGATGCCCATCTCGGCAGTGTAGAGCACCTTGTCCACTGCCTCCTTGGAGTTGTTCAGCGGCGAGGAAGGCTCGATGTAGATGACGAAGAGGGGTGCTTTAGCGAACTCCTCAGGGCCACCCAGCAACTCGCAGGCCATCTCGTACTGGTCGGCCAGCCCATTCTTATCCACGGCGGTGATGACCAGTGGTTTGGTCGTCCCCTGCAGCATGGCCAGCAGTTGGTGCCGGTCGTAGGAGCCGATGGGCACGTCCGAGGTGAGCCCCAATGACATGTGGAAGTCAATGTGGGGCGAGGCCTCGGCAATCTTGGCCGCGTTGTAGATATCCTTGAAGGTGTAGCGCCGCCGCTCGTCGGTGTAGGGGTCGAGAATGAAGGGGCAGTCGGAGCCGGTGCCGAAGTAGATTTTGTTGTACTCCAGGACGACGCGCTTGGAACGATCTCGCCCAGCGAGGGTGATGCGTTCCGGTGTCGTCTCCAGCGAGGCCTTGACCAGCCAGGAGGGGATGCGCACCAGGTTGCCGTCGCTGACCTGGCAGCCGGCCCCTTGTAGCAACTCCAGTCCCTCGTCGTGGTATATCCGCGTCCCTGTCCGTTCCAGCACCTGCAGCGCGCCGAGATAGATGTCCTCGATCTGGTCATCGGAGAGCACCTGGAACAGTGGTGTTGCGTTCACTTGATAGTTTGTTCGCATTGTTCACCTCCTCACTTTACTTTCCCACGAACTGCTTCGCTATGTCGACCGCGGCCGGGGCATTGGACGCATAAGCATCGGCCCCGATCTGCTCGGCGAAGTCTGAGGTCAGCGGCGCGCCGCCGACCATGACCTTGAGACCCTGGCGCAGACCTGCCTCTTCCAGTGCCTGGATGGTGTGATCCATAGAGCGCATAGTGGTGGTCAGCAGAGCCGACATGCCCACGATGTCCGGCCTCTCTTCCTTCACTGCCTTGACGAAGGCTTCAGGGGCGACGTCGGCGCCCAGGTCAATGACCTCAAAGCCGGCTCCCTCCATCATCATGCACACCAGATTCTTGCCGATGCTGTGCAGGTCACCTTGCACGGTGCCCATGATGACCTTGCCTGTCATCTCGGCCCCTGTTTCGGCCAGCAATGGCTTGATGATGTCCATAGAAGCCAGCATGACACGGGCAGAAAGAAGCACCTCGGGCACGAACAGGTTCCCCGCACGGAACTCGACGCCCACGTAGTCCATGCCCAGCATCAGGCCCTTGTCCAGGATGTCTTTAGGGGTCAGGTCCTTGGACAGGGCCAACTCCGTCAGCATACCGATGTCGTCAGCATCTCCTTCGATGACGGCCTTGGAGATTTTCTCCAGAATATCGTTCATTTTGACTTTACCTCCTTAAAAGTATTGTTGGAACTTGGCGAGTGAACTCGCGGCTGCACCTGGGCCGAGCCGCCCTACGGCGACCGGGCGAGGCCCCGTAAGCACTATCCCCTAACCCGAGCCTCGGCAGCGGCCAGGATTTCGTCAATTCTGGCCTGGGCCTCGGCGGAGAGGGGTGCTGGCTTATGGGTGTCCAGGATCTCGTTCAGCCTCTCCTGTACCCGGTCGCCCATGGTCTTCTTCCCCGCGGCCTTCCAGTCCTCCCAGCGGGCGCGGTCCATAAGCCTGGGGAACCAGAACTCAGTCTTGAAGTGCTTGAGGGTATGGTCCTCGCCCAGGTAGTGACCACCGGGGCCTACGGTGTCAATGACATCCACAGCCAACGTCTCCGGCGTCACCTCGATGCCCCGCAGGATGCGCTTGACGAAGGCTATGGCCTCGTCCATCATAACCAGTTGCTGAAGCGAGCCGGTCATGGCCCCTTCGAGGTACCCGACGTCGTGGCATAGGTCGCCGCCTGAGAGGGCGGAGAAGAGCACCGACAGCGTGCCCTCCAACGCCGCCTGCTCGTCCACCATCTTGGAGTCCGTGCAGCCACCGGTGGTCCATAGAGGCATTTTGACGTAGTGGGCCAGTTCCGTCAATCCTGCCTGTAGCAGCGACATTTCCGGCGCGCCGTAGGCCAACACGGCAGCCTTCATATCCATGATGGATACCACGCCGCCCATGCAGAAGGGGGTGCCGGGTCGCAGAAGTTGGCTGACCACCAGCCCCAGCCACGATTCGGCCGCAGCCTGCACCAGGACGCCGGCCATGGTGCAAGGGCCGGTACCGCCGCTGATGACACAGGGGGTGAAAATGAGGGGAATACGATGCCTGGCGCAGTAGAGCGTCTTATCCATCGCCTCCTCATTGCTCACCAGCGGGGAGAGCGGTTCACAGTAGAAGATATAGTTGGGCCGCCTGAGAAACGTCTCCTCGCTCCCGGCCACGGCGATGGCCATGTGATGAATGTCGCGGCAGCCATCCTCGGTGTAGGACCAGGCGACGATGGGCTTACCGGTACAGGCGATCATCTCCGCGAACTCGCAGATGTCGGCCAGTTCGTAATGCACATCGCTAACAGTGCTTAGGCCCTCCACGAAATCAATGTGGGGCAGAGCATCACAGACGGTGGCTACTGCCCGTGCGTCAGTCCGAGTGCATTGCCGCCGTTCGCCGCTGCGCGGGTCGCGGAAGTTAGGACAGGTAGGCCCCGGGCCGTAGTGAAAACAGCCGGGTCCGATATGAAGGTCCTTGGCCGGGTCGCCCTCGCGGCTGAAGACGGTGAAACTACGCGGCGCCGTCGCCAACGCTTGCTCCACCATGTGTGAAGGCACCCTCACCCGCAAGCCGTCCACCCAGGCCCCGGCCTTCTCCAGGAGTTCGCGAGCCTCATCGTTGTGCAGGTCGAGCCCCGTGTACTCCATGGTGTGCAATGCCGCCCGATATATTTCCTCAAGCTGATCGTCGGAGAAGAGGCGAAACTGCACCGATTGGTTGACTTGGTAGTTTACCCGCATGCATTTCCTCCTTACTACGTCTGAACATTCCCTGTTTGTTTGAATGGTATGGACAAGTTAATTCTATATAACCTCCCTTACTCCATTTGAACTCTCTGGCGGCAGGACTTAGACTTCCCGAACGTCAACGATTCTCACTACCAGAGGCTACCTCCACTAATTCATCCTTGGATATGTCGGCGACCTTGAGGTGACATCCCCAAGGTGTCATTCTTTTGCCAATTAACATTGCATTCTCCTTGCTTTTTGGTAATAATTACCTTTGAGAAATTTCCAGTCATCGTCAGGAAGTATGCGGGCTACAGCGGCATGGTGAGCAGCCACATGCTCGCTGCATTGAGTCTCTCCTAATCCGTTTTAATATCCGCTAATGTCCCGGCATCCATGTTCTCGTGGTCTCTAACGGCGCCCGCGCAGAAAGCTATCCCCCGCGACGACGATCCCTTCCTCGTAGCGACTGAGCCGCAAGGGGTTGTCTTGAGGCTCCAGCGCCCCTGTTACCAGATCGGCCACGCGCTTGCCCGCCGCCGGGGAAAGCATCACGCCGGCCCAATAGCCGCAGTTCAGGTAAAATCCGGGCACTTCGGGCACAGGCCCGATGATCGGTTGATCGTCGGGCGTGTAGACGTACTGGCCGGCGCTGGGGTGAACGTCGGCCTTCTTCAAGCCAGCGGCCACCTCCTCCCAGAAGGGGCAGATTGGAATCAGTTTTTCCAGGACGATGGCAGCGAAATACCGGTCGGTGGGGATCTCCTCGGCGGGCTCGCTGACTGGCTCGTCAGGATCCACCCAGGCGATATACCCACCGCCCACTTCGGGCCGCCAGTAGGTGTCACGAACCACATCAATGACCAACGGCGCGTCCTGGGGAATCTGCGGCTTGGGAGATATAAAAGCCTTCTGGCGGCGCACCGGCTCCAGCGGCAGATCGATGCCAGCCATGCGACCAACTACCCCAGCAAAGGGGCCGGCGGCGTCCACCACGGTGCGGGTAGCGATGCTGCCCCGGGTGGTCTCCACGCCGCACACCCCCTGCGCGTCTTGCAAGATGTCGGTGGCCTCGGTGCGCACCAGAAAGCAGGCGCTGCTCCCTTTGGCAAAGCCCTGAGTCGCTTCGTGGGACGAGAGCCAACCGTCCCGCTGGCGGAAGGTAGCCGCAACTATGCTATCCGCGAGATACGGAAAACGGGCCCGCGCCTCGTCGCCAGTGAGGAACTCGGAGTCGGTCACACCCAGGCTGTGGTGCTTTTCCACGGCTGCCTCCACCTCGTCCACCATTTCCTCGTCGTCGGTCACGAACAGGTACCCCTGATGGCGAATGGAGATGTCATAGTCCGGGATACCGATGACATCGGCAAAGTTATCATAGATCTCGATGCTCGGTACTGCCAACGCCGACATGGCTGGCTCGGTGAATTGGGCGCGGAAGCACTCGACGGAGTTGGGGGTGGTCAGGGTGGAGAGGCCGTCGCGCATTTCCACCAGCACCGTATCCAGCCCGGCCCGCGAGAGCCAGAAGGCCGTGGCTACACCGACGATGCCGCCGCCGATGACAACGGCGTCAGCCGTGCGGGGAAACGTTTCGTCGGTGGGAGTGAATACTTTACCCATGCGACTCTCCTATTCTCCTTTCGAACGAGACTTTATCTTCTCCACAGCCCACCTGTAGAGGCCCGACAGACCGTCGGGGTAAAAGATCATCATCAGGATCATCAGCACCCCATAGATCACCATGTGCAGACCGGGGAGTTCGGACAGGTTTGACCTCAGATATTCTATGAAGAAAACGAAGGGGAACGCCGTGACTATTCCTCCCCAGAGGCTTCCTCGCCCGCCAATGTAGGCCAGAGCTAGTACCTCCACGGTCTTTGATGTGTGCATGACCGTCTTGGGAGTCAAACTACCGATGTAATGGGCATAGAAACCGCCCAGAAGTCCGGCGAAGGTACAGGAAAGAGTGAAGTTAATGATCCTGTAACGTGTAGGGTTGATGCCCGAAGCCCGCGCGGCGTCAATGTTTTGGCCAATGCACTGGAATGCCAACCCCAGATGCGACTTGGTCACCAGCCTCAGGACGACGTACGTCAGCGCCAGCATGGCCAGGATGGTGTAGTAGTAGGGAAGGTTGGCCGTCGTCTCTATGAGGGGGCGTGGACTAAACCCCAGTGAGCCACGAGTTATGTCGGTCAGGTTGGTTGCCAGCCCCATTAACGCGATGCCCACGAACCAGGCCATCACAGCAGCGTAGATGCCGCGCAACCGCAGCGTCAACCAACCCAGGAAGAACCCAAACATGCCAGCGACCAATGCGCCGATCCAGATGGTGATCCAGGGTGACCAGCCCGGGTGAATCGCGACGATACCCAACTCGTTCGAGAGGATGGCCGACGTGTAGGATCCCAGGCCCAGGACAGCGGCAAAGCCAA
>DAOUEC010000187.1:0-8569 GCA_034430655.1 Anaerolineae bacterium | reverse complement strand
TGTTCTGCAGCATCTTCAGCGCCTCGATGAGACGGGGGCGGGTCTCCTGCGGCTCAATGATGTCGTCAACGTAGCCCCGGGCGGCGGCGGCGTAGGGGTTGGCGAACTGCTCCCGGTACTCCTGCACCAATCGCTCCTGCTCCGCATCTGGGTCTTCGGCGGCAGCGATTTCCTTGCGGAAGACGATGTTGACCGCGCCCTCCGGCCCCATCACCGCGATCTCCGCCGTGGGCCAGGCGTAGGAGATGTCGCCCCGGACGTGCTTGGAACTCATCACGTCGTAGGCCCCGCCGTAGGCCTTGCGGGTGATGATCGTGATCTTGGGGACGGTGGCCTCGCAGTAGGCCCATAGGAGTTTGGCCCCGTTCAGGATAATCCCGTTGTGCTCCTGGTCCACCCCAGGCAGGAAACCAGGCACGTCCTCGAAGGTGACCAGGGGGATGTTGAATCCGTCGCAGAAGCGGACGAAGCGAGCGGCTTTCCTGGAAGCGTTGATGTCCAGCACCCCCGCCAGGACCATTGGCTGCTGGGCGATAATGCCGACGGAGAAGCCACCCAGCCGGGCGAAGCCGACGATGATGTTCTGCGCCCAGTGCTCGTGTACCTCCAGGAACTGCCCGTCGTCCATCACGTGGCGGATGACGTCCTTCATATCGTAGGCTTTGGTGGGGCTGTCGGGGATGATGGTCTTCAGCGCCTCGTCCATCCGCTCCTCCGGGTCGGCGGTGGGGACGAAGGGCGGGTCCTCCAGGTTGTTTTGCGGGATGTAACTCAGGAGTTGGCGGACCAGGGCCAGGCAGTGCTCCTCGTTCTCGGCGGCGAAGTGGGCCACGCCGCTCTTGGAGGCGTGGGTCATCGCCCCGCCCAGGTCCTCGAAGGTCACCTCCTCGTGGGTGACCGCCTTGATGACCTGCGGGCCGGTGATGAACATGTGGCTGGTCTCCTTGGTCATCAGGATGAAGTCGGTCATGGCCGGCGAATAGACGGCCCCACCTGCGCAGGGGCCGAGGATGGCCGAGATCTGGGGGATGACGCCGGAAGCCAGCACGTTGCGCAGGAAGATATAGGCGTATCCGGCCAGAGAGACGACCCCCTCCTGGATGCGAGCGCCGCCGGAGTCGTTGAGGCCGATGACTGGCGCGCCGTTCTTCACCGCCATGTCCATAATCTTGCACACCTTCTCGGCATGCACCTCGGAGAGGCTTCCGCCGAAGACGGTGAAGTCCTGGGAGAAGACGTAGACCAGGCGTCCGTTGACAGTACCCCATCCGGTGACGACGCTGTCGCCCAGATATTTTTGCTTCTCCACGCCGAAGCCAACGGCGCGGTGGGTGGCGAACATATCCAGTTCGCGGAACGAACCGGGGTCGAGCAGTTTCTCGACCCGCTCGCGGGCGGTCATCTTGCCCTTGGCGTGCTGGCGGTCAATGCGGGCCTGACCGCCGCCCAGGTGTGCCCGCTCGCGCATCTGGTGCAGTTTCTCGATCTTGGGATCAACGGGCATAGTCATCCTCCGTCCGTGGTTGTGGGTTTCATAGGTTCTAATGATACCACAACTAGTGTTATAGACCAAACGCGAGACTTCCTTTTGCTCCTACCGGAAGGGTGGTGAGGGTGGTGTATAATGACGCCAGTTCTGGGGCAGGCTCCATGCTGTCTGTGTCGTGATGACAGATGGCCGCCCGGCTCGCCACGCCGCTCAGCCTGCAACTGGTAGGCGGGGAACCCAATCCGAAAGGAAAGGGAGGGGAATGAAACATGGCGGAACCCCCTGGCGACGATCCAACACTGCGAAGAGGAGATTGAGGATGCTCTCTGGTCACTCGAACGGTCAGAGGAACTGGATAGGGCTTTGGCCGTCTACCACCATGTCGGGGCCAGGCTCGAATCCCTGGCGGAGGCGGCCGTGGCGCTCGGCGAACGGGAGATGGCTGCGGCCCATACCTCAGGTGACGGGATCACACTGACACGGAGCCTGATGTCCAATGGCACGAACAAGATCGTCGGCGGGGATACAGGGCGAGGCCTCGGCTTGCTTAAAGAAGCGCGTTCCCTGTTTGACACGGGGCAGAGCGATGACCACAGGCAGGGCCTGGGCTGGTACTGGATCCTTCGTGCTGACCGGGAAGCACAGCGCCGACATGAGGCTTTGGCGGCGACTGGCGGAGACGTGACCGCAGCATAGGGAGGCATGGCGACCATGGTGGCACAACGTCGGGTTTCTCACCCACAAGAGCTCTGAACATCCTGTCTCTGGAGGCCACATGCTTCTTCATCAGGTCCCTTACACCAGGTCACGGGGGATTACGTGTGTGCTGGTCCTGGTGAACACCCTGGTATTGCCTTCGAAGGCCTCCACTACGTTTGTGACGATAAAGCTCTCAAGGTTTGCCGTCATCGTACTGTCGGTCTCGATGCGGGTGCGCCAGTCGCCGCGGCCGATCTTGATCGCCCGCTGGCATCGCGCGTGGGCCGACAGGGGGTCGTCCTCAACGATGGTGTAGGTCTCTCCATAGACGGACTCGTACTCGATGCCATTGGCGCGCAGGAGTTGGGCGCCAGAGTCATAGTTGGTGAGAAGCTGATAGCGCCCCTCGACGATATCCTGGTGGATCTCCCATGTTCGCGATGGCGCACGGATGACATCGATCTCCGGGGGCTCGGCGCCTTCCGGCTCCTCAAAGGGTGCCAGCGCCTTCTCTTTGGGACGTGGCTGCCGCTGCGGCAGTGACAGCCAGCTGTCCTTGCCAGCGAACACGCGCAACGTAACGGGCTGTGGGGAGGGCCAGGCATGGGGCCAGTAGGTCGGCGAGACCGCCACGCGCCACTGGTGACCGACCGGCAAGACATTGGCGATTGCGTTGAGGCGCACGGTCACTATGTAGCGTTTGCCTGGCTCCAGCGGAGTTGGGTGCTCGTGGCTCTCACGATGGGTCAGATTGAGAAGGCCTCGGGAGACCAACAGCGAGGCCCCGGTCGGTGCGACGTCACATAACCGCACTGCCAGGAGCGCGTTTGGCCGATCCACGCTCACGGCAAGGGTTACCTCGGGGAACCCCAGAATCTCCACCGGTTCCTCCAGCGGTGCCGAGGTGAAAGTCAGCGAACGGCCGTCTTCGACCTGTTGGTTGCCCGGAAACTCTCCGGGCTCGCCGCCCGGGCACCACATCCCGGCATAGAGGCCTGTCGCCTGCGAACCCCGGAAGTCGAGTTGCCGCTCAGCCGCTGGTCGTTCATCCAGCGTGCCGCGGTTCAACCAGTAGGTCCTGGTGGCGGTGTTTGGCGAGGGCCAGGATGGCTCGGCGACCCAGCGACCAGGCCGTGCCACGGGATTGGCGCTGGGCGTCGTGCTTTCCTGCATCCAGACTCGCAGCATGGGTTCGTCCATAATCCCCGTATCAATACCCTTAAGCCAGTAGTCCCACCAGCGCAGGAACTCTTGCAGAAAGCCGATGGCCGGTCCGGGTTTGGGGTCAGCCATCGAACCGTGGGGCCAGCCACCGATCAGGCCTTTGCGTGGCACAGATAAACCTTCCAGCAAACGGGGAACTGCATTGGTGTATCCGTCAGCCCACCCGCCAACAGCATAGACGGGACAGGTGATGCTACCATAGTCCTCGCAGACCGAACCTTGCTTCCAGTAGGCATCACGCCGTTGGTGAGCCAGCCAGGTCTCGACGAAGGGAGGCGACCCCTCCAGCCGTTCCAACCACATCTCGCGCCAGCGATCGCCGACGTTGGCTGGATCGGGCGGTCTGGCGTTATAGGCCAGCATGGTGGAAGCCCACTCCAGCATCTCGTTGCCCACCACGCAACCGCCCATGTAGTGCACGTCGTCGGCGTACCGGTCGTCGGTCGAGTATACGGTAATGATAGCTTTCAATTCGGGCGGGCTCAGAGCGGCGACCTGTAGCGAGTTAAAGCCACCCCAGGAGTACCCCATCATGCCGACCGAGCCGGTGCACCAGGGCTGGGCGGCGATCCAAGACAGCACCTCCAGCGCATCCTGCTGTTCCTGGGGGAGATACTCGTCGAGCAGAACGCCGTCCGAGTCGCCGCTACCGCGCAGGTCGACGCGCACGGCAGCGTAGCCGTGACCGGCAAAGTAGCGGTGCGTGATGGCATCGTTGCGGGCCCTGTCATCGTTCTTCCGGTAGGGAAGGTACTCCAGGATGGCCGGGACTGGATCCTGCCCGGCGTCCTCCGGCAGCCAGATGGTCGCCGCCAAACGGCAGCCATCGGACATGGGAATCCAGGTATTCTCGATCTTGCGAACCGTTCGTGGGAAGTGGGTCCTTGTCTTCACAGCTTCTGCACCTTTGGCCGAGAATCAGTCGGCGGGAGAGGTCTAACGCCAGCCGAGTGCGGCCTGCACGCGCTCAGGGTAGTGACAGGCGCTGAGGTGGCCATCACCGCTGACCGGTCTCAGCAAGGGCACATCCTCCGCACAGCGTGCCTGCGCGTACCGGCAGCGTGGATGGAAAGTGCAGCCGGGCGGTGGGTTGCGCGGACTGGGTATCTCGCCCTCCAGAATGATCCGTTGTCGCCTGTCACGCAGGCGAGGGTCCGGCACCGGAATCGCCGTCATCAAGGCTTCGGTGTAGGGGTGCCCGGGATGGGTGAACAACGTCTCCGTATCGGTCAGCTCGACGACCTTCCCCAGGTACATGACCGCCACCTCGTCGGCGATAAAGCTGACCACGTTCAGGTTGTGGGAGATGATGATGCAGGTCAGGTTGAGCTGCTCTTTCAAGTCCTTGAGCAGGTTCAAGATGCTGGCAGCAACCGAGACATCCAGGCCGGAGGTGGGCTCGTCGGCGATCAGGATGTCTGGATGGAGGGCCAGTGCCCGGGCAATGCCCACGCGACGGGCCTGCCCTCCGGAAAGCTGATGTGGGTACTTGTCGGCCTGCTCGGCCGATAGCCCTACCATCCTCAGGAGTTCGTCCACCTTGTCCTTGCCGGCCGGGATGTTGTGGATTCGGAACGGCTCCAGCAGGATGGCAGAGACCTTCATGCGAGGACTCAGGCTGGAAGTCGGATCCTGGAAGATCATCTGCATGCGGGCCCGCATGGGTCGGAACTTTGATTGAGGCAGGTCGGTCACCCTCTGCCCCGCGATGAGGATCTCGCCGCTGGTGTGCTCTTCGAGGCGCAGGATGGTTCGCCCCAAGGTGGTTTTCCCCGATCCGGACTCGCCGACCAGGGCCAACGTCGTGCCCCGACGGACCTTGATGCCCACCCCGTCCACTGCGCGCACGGTACCCCTCTTCTGTCCCAAGATCTGCCCCAGGAGGCCAACGTGGTCCTGGAAGTGCGTGTGCAGTTCGTGGGTCTGGATGGCGATGGCTTTTTCGGCTGGCGGTTCCTGTCGTGCCGCCAGAGTCTCTGCCCCTGCCTCCGGAGCGAGTGTCCACGTCGAGGGTTGGGCTCCATCCCAATCCGGATGGTAGGCGTGGCAGAGCACCGTCTGCCCGTTCACCTGGGCACGCCCCGGTCCCAGCCGGTGACAAATGGGGCGCTCATGGTCGCAGCGCGGAGCGAACTTGCAGCCAGCAGGCAGGTCCTTCAGGCTGGGAACGCGGCCGCGAATGGTCCTTAATCGCGCCGCGCGCATGCTGAGCGAGGGATGAGAGCACAACAGTGCCTGGGTGTAGGGATGTCTGGGGCTTTCGAATACGCTGTACACGTCGCCCGATTCGACGATGCTGCCCGCGTACATCACCAGCACACGGTCGCAGAGCTGCGCGATCAGGCCCAGGTCGTGGGTGATGTAAATGATGGCCGTCCTCAACTCGTCCCGCAGGCCGCGGATCAGGTCGATGATCTGGGCCTCCAGCGTGACGTCGAGTGCGGAGGTTGGCTCGTCGGCGACGAGGAGGGAGGGATTGGATAACAGGGCATTTGCGATCATGATCCGCTGGCGCATACCACCGGAGAACTGGTGAGGGTATTCTTTGATCTGCCGGGCTGCGTCGGGAATGCCGACGCGCTCTAGCATTGCAATGGCCCGTTTTCGCAGAGCGGACCGGTTGTTCCGCCTGGAGCCCGCCAGGTGGGCTCTCTGCGCGTCCACCATCTGGTCCTCAACGGTAAACACGGGGTTGAGGCTGGTCATCGGATCCTGGAAGATCATCGACATCTCGTTGCCGCGGAAGCCGCGCATCTGCTCCTGGCTGAGCTCCAGGATGTTCTGGCCCTTGAACAGAAGGCGGCCGTGGGAAATCTCGCCGTTGGGCGGCAGCAGGCGCATGACGGCTGAGGCCACCGTGCTCTTGCCACAGCCGGACTCGCCGACGATGCCCACGATCTCGCCCTCGTCTATATGGAAGCTAACGTCCTGGATGGCGGTGAGCACCCCCTCTTGTGTATGGTATTTGACTCCCAGCGCCTCCACCCTTAGTAGCGAGGTCATCTGCGCTCTCTTGTCCCGGCCAGGCGAGGATCGAGAACGTCGCGTAGCGTCTCGCTGAACAGAGTGAATCCCAACGTGATGATCATGAGCGTCAGCCCGGCCCACAGAATGGGCCAGGGCGAGCGGCGAATATGGTCAAAGCCCTCTGATAGGATCACACCCCAGGAGGGCGTTGGCGGGCGCACGCCGAGTCCCAGGAAGGAAAGGCCTGCCTCAAAACTGATCACCAGCGGCATGTCCATGGCCGCCAGGATGACCAGTGGGGACAGGACGTTGGGCAGGATGTGACGCCCGACGATGCGCCCCGTGCTGGCCCCCAGCGATCGCTCAGCCTCGACGTAGAGATCCTCTTTGGCGGAGAGTACCTGCGCGCGAACGACCCGGGCATAGCCGGGTATCCAGGCAAATCCGATGACAACCACCACGTTGACCAGGGAGGGTCCCAACAGCGCCAGGATGGCAAGGGCCAGGACAACGCTGGGAAAGGCCATGATCACGTCCAAGGCCACGACAATCGCGTCATCGACGGCGCCTCCGATGTACCCGGAGACGAGCCCCAGTATCGTTCCGCCGAGGAGCGCCAGGCCGATGGCCGGAACGGCGACACCGAGCGCGATGCGCGCACCGTAGATGATGCGTGATAGCAGATCGCGCCCCAAGTGATCCGTGCCCAGCAAATACTGGCGCGACGGGCCCTGCAACATGTTGGGAATGTCCTGTTCCTCGTAGCTGTAGGGTGCCAGCCAGGAGGCAAAGACCACCATGAGCAGGAATCCCAGAACGATGAAAAAGCCCAGTGCGCCGAGTGGGCGACCGAGCACCTCTCCCAGCACTGGAATGCGGGCGAGGAACTGTCGAAAACGGCTGGATGGTCTAGCGACGAACTCCATGGCCCCTATCTTTGTCCCTTACCCAATTGGATCCTGGGGTCGAGATAGGTGTATGCCAGATCGGCGAGCAGGTTGGCAACGACAAAGAGAAAGGCCACAACCAACACCCCTGCCCGCACGATGGGGTAGTTGCGTTGCATGACCGCGTCGTAGATCAGTGTACCCATGCCCGGCCGGCTAAAGATTACCTCGATGAAAACAGCCCCCCCCATCAGGCTGCCCAGGCCGATGCCCAGTATGGCCACGGTGGGAATGAAGGCGTTCTTGAGTGCATACTTGTACAAGATCAGCCGCCGCGACAGGCCGGCCGCCATGGCGGCGCGGATATAGGTCTCATTCAGCACCTCCAGCAGGCTTGTCCGGATCAGGCGTGCCAGATAGCCGACCCAGCTGAGTGCCAGTGCTATGGAGGGTAGGATCAGGTGTCTGATATAATCGACCACGTCCCCTTCTTTGCCTGCGCCGATGGCCGGCAGGATCTTGAGCTGGACCGCAAAGATCAGCAACAGGAACAAGGCCACGACAAAGGTTGGCGTGGTGATAAAAGAGATTGAGAAAATGGCCGTGATGCGGTCGGCCCAGGAGTCGGGATGAGCTGCCGAGTGAACGCCCAGGGGAATGCCGATCAGCACAGCCAGGGTCATGCTGGTCCAGGCCAGAATGAGGGTGTGAGGAAGGGCCCGCCCCACCAGATCATTGATACTTCGGTTCGTAAAGACATCGGTACCGAGATCGCCGTGTAGGACCTTCCACAGGAAGTTGCGCACCTGCACCCAGACCGGTTTGTCGAGATCCATGGCCGAGCGGACCCGTTCCACATACTTGGGCTTGGCTCGAAAGCCAAGCAGGGTCTTGGCCGGATCTCCGGGAACGATCTGTACCAGCAGCGACAAAAAGACCGTGACCAGCACCATGACCAACACGGTCATTGCCGCACGTTTTAGCAGATAAGCGCGCATGGTTTCTGGCGTTTCTTTTGTAAGCGGGGGGCTGAGGCGAGACCAGCCCCCCGCCATCAGCCAGAGGGTCGTTCCTACTCGCCGGAAAAGCGGTGAAAGTCCACATCCCCGTTGGGTGTGAAGGCCGGAACGACGTTGGGTGCGTAGGCGAACGCCGAAGTACCGTGGGTGATCCAGATGAAGGAGGCCGATTCGTCCACCAGCTTTTCCATCTCGACGTGGATGTTGTGGCGTGTCTCCTCGTCCAGTGTGGTGACAGACTCTTGGTGGAGGCTGTCGAACTCTTCGTTGCACCATCGGTTCCA
>DAOUEC010000186.1:0-5096 GCA_034430655.1 Anaerolineae bacterium | reverse complement strand
CTAGCAGTCTGTCGGAGTGAAAATGCCGTCCCTAAATTCGTGGCTTTTTGCGGCAAAAGTGGTGCACAAGACCCTGATTCACGCTCAGAATCGTGCCTGAGTGGGGCTTTTCTCAGCAACACAATGTTCTCTCCGACAGCCTGCTAGTCGAACCTTTACAAACCGCGGAATTCGTGCACAATGGTGGCATGATTACAGAAAAAACTGCCCGCGAATGGGCACGTCAGTTTCGCATCGAGGTATATGGCACTTTCCAGCGGTGCGCAGATGCGATGTTCGAGTTGATCGACGCCCTGGTCAGTAATACCTGGGCGCGATCTCCGGCTGAGTTGAGTCTGAGTCCCTTCTTCCGCCGGCAGTACGCCAGTCTCTACGATGGACTGGACGCCTGGGACTATGATGCCACAGCACTGGACGAGGTGTTGTTGGGTATAGGGCTGTGGACGAGACACCGCGCCCGCGTCGGTTTGCGCCTACTGTGGCGGACCGGGCGTACATACACTATCCGAACCTGGTGGGGGACAACAAGCCTATTACATAGGGCATAACTACACTGCGCTGGTGCACGTAGATATTGAAGGCCCCAGTACCTGGGCACCTCCTTTCGCGCTGGAGCGCGCCCCAACCGCTTGGACGGGCTTGGACGGTCTCGCATCCACGGTGATGTTTTCAAGCTGCACAATGCCACCACCTGGGGCGCACCCGACGAGCAAGTCGAGTTCATGGAGCAGGATGCCAAAGGGCGTTCGGTGCGAGTGGTCATTGAGGCCTGGCACGAGATGCATTTCAGCGAAGCGCCAACTCTGTCCATTCACAGTGATTAGAGTCACGACCTGCAGAGCCAACGGGCAGCCTTGTTTCAAGCACCCTCTGTGGTTGGCAGTCACTCACCGCCATGGCCTGTCTCTGAAGGCAGGCCGTGCGGCCTATCTGTGCCGTCCGGTGATTGAACACTTCAACCGCTTTGCCAAGCAACGGTTGCTGTTCGAGGCTGCACAGGTGGGATCGGTTGAGCAGGATGAACGCTGGGCTCAGGTGGTCAAGCTGGCTTATTGGCAACTGTATGCCAGTCGCAACATGGTCGAACGCAACGTGCGTGCTTGGGAACGATACAAACCCAGGCCCCCGGCCGACCAGTCCGCGACGCCGAGCCAGATGCAGCGCGGCTTCGGCCGACTTTTGCTCGGCCTGGGCACACCGGCCCATGCGCCCGAACCCCGTGGAAAGTCGCCCGGATGCCCAAAGGGCTACCGGCCGGCGCTTCGGAAGCGCTTTCCGGTGGTTTACAAGGGCCAGAAACAGACCGACGGCGTCACCTGAAGCCATTTTGCTCAACTTTGGGCGGTCCTTCAGCAAACCAGGCGCGGTTCGCTCTGTTCCGTTTGTCCAAACTCCAAACTCCAAAGGACAATGCATTTGAAAAACCGCCGAAATGCAGCCAAAGGGCCGATTTTGACCGGAACTTGCTCCGAATTGGGCCTCTGGGCGGCATACTATACCGGTGAACAACGGGAAATCTGTGCATTATGTGAGTTTCGCACTTCGATAATAAGGCGATCAGAACGTTTGTGCTCACGATTCCAGATACACACCTCGAATTCTCCCGCAACTACTTTCTGCCCGATCTTTTTCGCTTCCATGTTCTGCGCCGTTAACGTTGCATGTCCGAAGTAACTATCCATAATTTCAAGGAGGTACAGTTCAAATGAAAACCGAAAGTTTCTGTGGTCGTGACTTCATCACCCTGCTCGACTGGAGCAAGGAGGAAGTCGAAACCATCCTCGATGTGGCGCTGGACCTCAAACGACGCTACGCGCTGGGTGAACTCCACAACCACATCCTGCCGGCCAAGACCCTCTTCATGATCTTCTACAATCAATCTCTGCGCACCCGCAACTCCTTCGAGGCCGGGATGACCCAATTGGGCGGCCACGCCCACTTCCTGGACCCCTCCAAGATCTACACCCCTGCCCTGCCGGGCAAAGAGGTGGCCTACTCCACCGAGCGTGTCTCCGACGTGGCGCGGGTACTCTCCCGCATGGGGAACGCTATCTCCATCCGCTGCTACGGCGACCCGGTGGACTGGGTCTACGGCGGAGCCAACGAGATGATCCGCAACTTTGCCTACTGGGCCGACATCCCCGTCCTCAACATGGAGTGCGACAAGTATCACCCCTTCCAGGCTCTGGCCGATGTCCTGACGGTTAAGGAGAAGTTCGGCACCTTCAAAGGTGTGAAGTTCGTCATGTCCTGGGCCTACTCCCCCAGTGTCCACAAGCCCCGCGCGGTGCCCCAGAGTGCCATCATCGCGGCAGCGATGATGGGCTGCGACACCGTGTTGGCTCGCCCGCCGGAGATGGCGCTCGACCCCGAGGTCATCGCCGCCTGCGAGAAATACGCCGAGATGAATGGCGCCACCTTCGAGGTGACTGACGACTTCATGGGAGCAGCCGAAGGTGTCCACGTGCTCTACCCCAAGGCATGGTGCCCGATCCAACTATTCAAGCCTCCCGTGGGCGAGGACAACCCGCAACTGGCGCAGGAGATCTTTGACCGCTACAAGGACTGGAAGGCCACACGCGAGTACATGGAATTGGCCGACCCCAATGCCATCTACATGCACTGCCTGCCTGCTGACCGGAGCTGGGAGGTGGAAGATGAGGTCATTGACAACACCGATCCCAGGTCTGGCTGGCGCTCCGTCGTCTTTGACGAGGCTGAGAACCGTTTGCACGTAGAGAAGGCGGTGATGAGCCTGGTGATGCGGTAGAGCGAGTCGGCGAGTCAGCGAGTCGGCGAGTCAGCGATGCTTGTAGGCTTGCGGACTTGTAGGAGGAACACAATGGACCTATACGGACGTGACTTCCTATGCACACAGAATTGGACAATCGAAGAGCTAAAAGTGGTGCTCGACCTGGCTGCCAGGATGAAGCGCGATCGCTTCTCCGATCGCTGGACCAGCATCCTGAAGCATAAGACCTTCCTGATGTTCTTCTTCAACCCCTCGGTGCGTACGCGCATCTCCTTCGAGGCCGCGGCCACCGAACTGGGCGGCCACGCGCAGTTTATGACCCCCTCGGCGGGCCGTTTCAAGACGCAAAGCCAGGCCGGCGAGACTATCGAGGACGCTGCCCGGGTGATGGCCCGCTACGTCTGCGGCATCGGCATCCGCATCCTGGAGGACAAGGTGCCCCGCTACGGTGCGGGCGACGAGATGCTGCGCGAGTACGCCAGGTGGGCCGATGTGCCTATTATCAACATGGCCGACGACCGCTTCCACCCCTGCCAGGCGCTGGCCGATGTGATGGGTTGGGCCGAGTGGTACGGCGAGGGCCCTGGTCGCCCCAACTACGAAGCCCTGCGCGGCAAGAAGTTCTTGCTCACCTGGGGCTCCGGTGCGCTGGCCCGCTCCTGGTGCAGTGTGCAGGCCGCGCTCCTCATCGCTTCCCGCTTCGACATGCGCGTCACGATGGCTTACCCGGAGGGGTATGACCTGGACCCGGAGGTCATCGAGTGGACCAAGCGGAACTGCGCCACCAACGGAACCTCCTTTGAGGTCGTCCACGACCCCGATAGCGGCTACGAGGGCGCGCACATCGTCTACTCCCGCAACTGGGTCAGTCCGGAGGCGTACAAGGGCGGCGTGCTCCAGAAGCAAGCCGAGATCGAGAAGGCGACGGCCTATCAGGGCTGGACGACGACCGCCGAACGTATGGCCCACACCGACGACGCCATATTCACCCATCCGATGCCGGTTGACCGGGGCAGCGAGGTGACCGACGAAGTGGCCTCTGGCCCCCGCTCTGCCATCTACGACATCGCTGAGAACCGGCTGCACGTCCAGAAGGCATTGATGGCACTGACGATGGGAAATTTGTGAGCAACGGTAATGAGAATTGGAGGCTGAAATGAGATTATTGATAGCCCTGGGTGGCAACGCGATCAAGCAAGCCCACGAGCAGGGGACAACAGAGGAACAACTCAAGAACTGCATGACCACCACGAGGCTCATCGCCGAAATGGTAAAGAGGATGAAGCCGGAGGACAGGCTGATAATAACCCACGGCAATGGCCCGCAAGCAGGCAACCTTCTGGTGCAGCAGGATATGGGCAAAACCGTCGTCCCCGCCCAGCCCATGGACATAGTTGGGGCGATGACCCAGGGGCAGATAGGGTACATGCTTCAGCAGACCTTGACGAACTACCTGAAGGACATGGGGATGAGCGTGCCCACCTGCGAGGTAGTGAATCAGGTGCTTGTGAGCAAGGACGACCCAGAGTTCTTCGGCGATGCGGCCTCGAAGCCGGTAGGGAATTTCTTCACCGAGGAGGAGGCCAAGAAACTCAAACGGGAGCATCCGGAGTACATTGTAAAGAAGGTCAAGCCGAATGGAGACAGACCTTGGAGACGAACCGTACCCTCCCCTGACCCCATAGCCAACGTCGAAAGCGAAGCGATCAAGCGCATGGTGGACGCTGGCATCATAGTCATCGCCTCCGGAGGCGGAGGTATACCGGTAATATTGAATGAGCATGGCCATTACGAAGGCGTGGAGGCGGTGATAGATAAGGATCTCGCCGGGGAGAGGCTCGCGGAGGTCGTCAACGCCGATGTTTTCCTGGTCCTCACCGATGTCGAGAAGGCAAAACTCAACTACGGCGAGCCGGACGAGAAGCCTGTAGACAGGATGACCTTGCCAGAGGCTAAGAGATACCTGGAAGAGGGCCACTTCCTGGCGGGCAGCATGGGCCCCAAGGTGAAGGCCTGCGTCAGATTCCTCGAATGGGGCGGGAAGAAGGCCATCATCACTTCCCTCGACAAAGCCCTTGATGCCCTGGATGGCAAGACCGGCACCCATATCGTACCATAGCGGGCGACACCAGGCAGATTGGGTCGAGAACAGGATCAATAGTTCTCGCCCCTTTCGAGGCAGGCTAAGTAGGTCACCATAAGTTCCTTCGACTTTCGCCTCGCTCGCAGCCCCGTCCTCGGGGGCGTCTGGACGGAGTCAATGCCCAGTAACACGCGTTAGTCGCCCCGGGGACAGGGCTCAGAGCGGTGGGGAAAGTGACAAGAACCTCCTGCTACCTACTTA
>DAOUEC010000185.1:0-45723 GCA_034430655.1 Anaerolineae bacterium | reverse complement strand
TCGTTCACGACGAGCGTAGTGTCGCGGTTTCTCTCCAACCCATCCTCCCCCTCCAGGTCGGTCTCCTGACCGATGGCCGGGATGAGCACGTCCAGGTACAGCGTGAACTCGGAGCCCGCTATGGGCATCGGTCGTCGCCGCCCGCTGCGATCGAACTCGCCTAGTGCCTGCCGCTGACATTCTACACCCCTCACCCGCCCGTCGCCGGTGACCCTGACGGGGGTCGTGAGGAAGTGGAAGACGACTCCTTCCGCTTCAGCCGCCTCGACCTCTTCCGGATGAGCGGGCATGTCCTCGCGGCGGCGACGATAGATCAGGTGCACCTCTCTGGCCCCCAGTCGCCAGGCGGAACGCGCAGCGTCAATTGCCGCGTCGCCGCCACCGATCACGCCCACACTCTTGCCGGCCAGGACTTCGGCGAGCTCAGTCGAGCCGTCAGGCGGGCTGCCCAGGGCCACGTCGCGCAGGAGTTCCACCCCCGGGTAGACCCCTTCGCTGTCCTCGCCGACGACGCCCAGCGCGCGGCTTTTGTGAGCGCCGATGGCCAGTATGACCGCCTGGTAGGGGTGGGGTAACCCCGCCCCTACCAGCAGGTCATCCAGGGTGAAATCGCGGCCCAGCGCCATCCCTGTTCTGACCTCGATCCCGGCCCGCAGAATCCCCTCGACCTCGAAGTTGAGTATCTCGCGGGGAAGGCGGTAGGCGGGGATACCCACGGCCATCATCCCGCCCAGGACAGGGAGCCTCTCGAAAATAGTGACCGGGTAGCCTTGCTGCGCCAGGCGCAGTGCGGCGGTGAGGCCGGCTGGGCCGCTGCCGACGACGGCCACGCGCTCGGCCTTAGGCCCTTCCAGCCGGGGCGGAGTCCAGGGATGCGCCATCTCGTGGTCGGCCATGAAACGCTTGGCCTGGCGGATGGCGACCGGCTCGTCAAGGTCGCCCCGGTGGCAGTGCTGTTCACAAGGCGCGGGACAGACGCGGCCACAGACCAGGACGAAGGGGTTCTTACGGCGATGAATCTCGATGGCCTCGGCGTAGCGCCCCTGGGCCACCAACGCCAGCCAACCGGGCACGTCCACCTCGGCTGGGCAGGCATTGACGCAGCGGGCGCGGACCAGGGGTTTACAGACACCCGCCGGGCAGCGTTTGTCCACGATGTGGGCGATGAACTCGTCGCGGAAGTAGCGCAACGTCGAGAGTACCGGATTCGGAGCCGTCTGGCCCAGCCCGCACAGCGATGCCGCTTTGACCCACTCGGCGACCTCCTCCAGCAACTCCAGGTCCTCCAGCGTCCCCTCACCCTCGACGATGCGGGTGAGGATCTCGTGCATGTAGCGGGTGCCCTCACGGCAGGGCGTGCACTTGCCGCAGGATTCAGCGGTGGTGAAGCGGAGAAAGTAGCGCGCCACGTCCACCATGCAGGTGTCCTCGTCCAGCACGACCATACCGCCGGAGCCCATGATTGAACCGGCCTGGGTCATGTTCTCGTAGGTGATCGGCAGGTTGTAGAGAGCGGCCGGTAGACAGCCACCCGATGGGCCACCGGTCTGCACGGCTTTCACCCGCTTGCCATTCAGCCCGCCTCCGCCGACGTCCTCGATCAGTTCGCCCACCGGCGTACCCAGCGGCACTTCCACCAGGCCGGTGTTGGCGACCTTGCCCACCAGGGAGAAGACGACCGTGCCCGTGTTCTTCTCTGCGCCGATGCTGGCGTACCAGTCGGCACTACGGCTGATGACCACGGGCACAGTCGCCAGTGTCTTGACGTTGTTGATCACGGTCGGCTTGCCCCACAGACCACTCGTCGCCGGGAAGGGCGGCCGGGGACGGGGCTCGCCCAATCCCCCCTCGATGGAGGAGATGAGCGCTGTCTCCTCGCCGCAGACGAAGGCCCCTGCCCCGCGCACGATGGTGATGCTGAAGTCGAAGCCGGCGCCAAGGATGTCTTCCCCCAGCAACCCCAGTTCCTCAGCCCGGGCCACGGCCTGGGTGACGCGCTCAATCGCCAGGGGGTATTCGTCGCGGATATAGGCATACCCCTGGTGGGCGCCGATGGCGTATCCGGCGATGGTCAACCCCTCGATGACACTGTAGGGGTCGCTCTCCAGCACAGTGCGGTCCATGTATGCGCCGGGGTCGCCCTCGTCGCCGTTGCATAAGACGTATTTGGGCTGCCCGGGTGCGTCGTGGCAGATTCGCCACTTGCGCCCGGTGGGGAAGCCGGCGCCGCCCCGTCCACGCAGCCCGGAGCGAAGCACCTCGTCAATCACCTCTTGCGGCGTGAGATCCAGCAGGGCAGAGGCCAGCGCCTGGTAGCCCCCCCGCGCGATGTACTCCTCGATGCGTGCCGGGTCAAGCAGACCGCAGTTGCGCAAAATGATCTTGCGCTGGCGGGAGTAGAAGGGGAGTTCATTTAGGAGGGGGACGCCGGGCAAGACCGCCCCCCCTCGGCCCCCCCCAATTCTGGGGGGGAAGGACTCCCCTCCCCCAGAGTCGGGGGAGGGGCCAGGGGTGGGGGGAATGACGGCCAGCGCGCCTTCGGCTGGCAGTTCGCCGGTCGCCAGCGCAGCGACCAGATCACGGGCGCGGTCGAGCGTCACGCGGGCGTAGAGGACGCGGCCACGGCCGGGGAGCGCCACGTCCACCAGCGGCTCCTGCTGACAGTAGCCGATGCAGCCGGTGGCGACGAGCACAAGGTCCAGCCCGCGCGCGGCCGCCTCGTCACGCAACGCATCGTACACAGCGGCCGCCCCCGCCGCCCGACCACAGGTCGCCATTCCCACGCTGATCTTCAGCCTGGGCGGAGAAAGGGTAGAAAGACCCTCGGCGCGCAGCGTCTCCAAGTCGGAGCGGGTACGTACCCTCATGCTTCCTGCCTCCTGCCTCTTGCTTCCTGCTTCCTGCCCTCTGCCTCCTGCCCCCGGTACTTCTCCAGGATATTAGGAAGCAGATCGGGTTTGAGCCGGCCATAAGTGTCGTTATCCACCCGCATTGACGGCGAGAGGCCACACGCGCCGAGGCAATACACCGTCTCGAGGGTGAAACACAGATCGTCCGTCGTCCCACCCTCCTCAATGTCCAACAGCCGCTTTAGTCTTTCCAGTATGCGCCTGCCGCCCCGGATGTAGCAAGCCGTCCCCTGGCAGACGTGGATGGTATGGCGGCCCCGCGGCTCGAAACTGAAAGCGGCGTAGAAGGAGGCTGTGCTGTAGACCTGGCTCAGCGGCACGCCCAGTTCATCGGCTGCGCGGCGCAGTCCATCCTCCGGCAGGTAGCCGAACTGGGCGTTGATAACGTGTAGCCGGGCCAACAACGCGCCCCCGGCGAGAGGTGGTGGTTGAGGAATGAGTGGCATAGTCACCTCCATTTTGTAGGTGCGTAGGTGCGACGCACTTCCAAAGTGCGTCGCACCTGCGTCGCACCTGCGTCGCACCTGATGTCGGCTCACTAAATCCCCAGCGCCGCTCGCTTCTCCTCGATGTGGTCAATCATGAGTTGGGCGGCCTTGAAGGGATCGGGTTCGACGGCGAAAGCAGCGCCGACGACGTCATTCGCGCCCTGGGTCAGCAACTCGGTCACGACCGGGCTGCCCAGTATTGGAGGCACGGTACCCAGCACGGTGAAGACGCCGGAGGAGATGAAGTAGGTGCCAATGCTCACCGCTTTCTCGCTCATCCACTCCGGGGCCGCGCCGGCCACCGGCAGGTCGCTGACGTCCACGCCCAGCGCGTTGGCGACGGCTGCGAGGGCTACCAGGATGCGGCTGTTGTCCACGCAGGAGCCCATGTGCAGCACCGGTGGGATACCCAGTGACTTGCAGACGCCCTTTAGCCCCTCGCCGGCCATCTCCGCCGCCTCGGGCAGGAGCAGCCCGGCCTTAGCACAGGCGATGGCGTTGCAGCCGCCGTTCACCACCAGCACATCATTCTTGATCAACTCCTTGACCAGGTTGATGTGGCCGTAGTCGTGCTGGACCTTGGGGTTGTTACAGCCGACCACGCCGGCGAGGCCCTTGATCGCACCGCTTTTGATGGCGTCCAGCAGCGGGTCGAGCGTGCCACCCAGCGCATCCACGATGGCCTCCACGCTGAAGCCGACCATACACTCAGTTTTCTCGTCGGGGATGTGCACCTGACCGGGCTTGCGGAAGCGGTAGTTCTCCACGGTCGTGCGCACGATCTCTGTGGCGATTTCGGAAGCGTGCTCCTCGTGGAACTCGATGTGGGTCGCGCCGGGGAACTTGGCCTTGGGCGAGGTGGAGATGAACCTGGTGTGGAAGCAACCGCTCAACGCTCCCAGCGCGGGCATGATGCACTGCACGTCCACGATGATCGCCTCGACCGCGCCGGTGATGACGGCCAACTCCTGTTGCAGGAAGTTGCCGGCGATGGGGACACCGTGGCGCATGAGTACCTCGTTGCCGGTGCAGCACATGCCGACCACGTTGATGCCCGTGGCCCCGTACTTCTCGGCCAGAGCGATCATCTCGGGGTCCTGCGCGGCGGCGACGATCATCTCCGAAAGAGTCGGCTCGTGGCCGTGCATGACGATGTTGACCTGGTCGGCCTTGAGCACGCCCAGGTTGGCCACTGAGCGGACGGGGGTGGGCGTGCCGAAGAGGACATCGGAGAGTTCGGTGGCGACCATTGAGCCGCCCCAGCCATCGGAGATGGACGCCCTGATCCCCTGCAGGATCAGGTGCACAGGGTCATTGTCCACACCGATGTGGGTGCGGTGCATGATCTCCACAATCTCGCGGTCAATGCCGCGCGGGTCAACGCCCAGTTTCTGCCACAGGGCGACGCGCTTCTCCGGCGCGCGGCGGGTGAACTGGATGGGGCCTTCCTGCTTGCCGAACTCGGCGTAGACGGCGCGGGCCAGGTCCAGAGCGATCTCCTCTTTGCTCCGGCCCTCGGTCTCGATGCCGTACTCCGCCGCCAGTGCTTTGAGTTTGGCCTCGTCCTTGATCTCATAGCCGCCGCCCTTGCCCTCGGCGGTCAAGAGCAGCGTGTGGGCGATGTCCCGCCCGTGGTCGGAGTGGGCGGCCGCGCCAGCGGCTATCATGCGGATCAGGTTGCGGGCGACGATGATGTCGGCCGTGGCCCCGCAGACGCCCAGTTTGGGCCCCTCCTCCTCGAAGGGGCTGATGCGGCAGGGGCCCATGTTACAGTTGCGACAGCAGACCCCCAGTTCGCCGAAGCCGCACTGGGGCAACATCGCTTCCAGGCGATCCCAGGCGGTCTCGAGGCCCAGTTCCTCGGCCCGGGCCAGCATCTCAAGTGCAGCAGGGTCAATGCTCCTGCTCAGAATCTTCTCACTGTACGACTTTTCAGTCATGGGAAATCACCTCCTCCTTCATGGATTACTTGCCAGTTGCTGCTGGCTTTCCAACGCTTCCAGGAATTGCCGGGCCGTGGCCTGGCTGGCCTGCTGGATGACCTCGCGGGGATAGCGCAGGCTGAGTGCTTTGGTGGGGCAGGCCTCTATGCAGGCCGGGCCTTCAGGCCGGTCTACGCACAGGTCGCACTTGAAGGCGGCTCTTTTGTCCCGGCCGGCTACTGTGGTGGTGGCCACGTGGATCGCACCGAAGGGGCAGACCATCATGCACAGCCGGCAGGCGATGCACAGCCGTTGATCCACCGCCGTGTAGGTCTCGGTGCGGTAGGTGGCCCCGGTGGGACAGACTTTCACGCACGGGGCGTCCTCGCACTGGCGGCACTGGGTGGACAGTTTGACACTATCCACCTGTATCACGTGGTTGCGGGGCTGCAACCGCTCACCGGCCAGGACAGCGCCGATGACGCTGCCCGCTTCGGTGTGCGCTGCGGCACAGGCCAGTTCGCAGGTGTGACAGCCCAGGCAACGATCAGGATTGACCAGGATGAACGGACCTTCTACAGGCATACTTTTCACCTCCTCTTCACTTGTACGAGAATCGTTAGGGCCTCAGAAAGATGGGGGACGGCCGAACGTGAAACGTGAAACGTAAAACGTGAAAACGGGGGACAACAGGGGACAATCGGATGCGCATCCACGGCCAGGGGCGGGATGCCATCCGCGTTCGAGGAACGTTCAGTAAGTTGACAGGCTTTCATTGCCTTCCAGAGGGCTTCAACCCTCGGTCAGACCTGGCAGATCAGTCGGGAACTCACTCACCGCGCGGCTTTTGCGACAGCAGACCCGCGAAAAGACAACTTGCAGATGCGGAGAGTGCCTGAAGAACCAGCTCAACAGCGCGGCCGGCACCGGCGACGTATTAGGCGGGCAGGCGTTGTGGATATATGTCTACAGGTGTTGTACTGCCGAGGACTGGCTCTCTCGTAGGTTCTTCCTCGGCCTCTAACTCACATTCGGGGGACGGTTTTCTCCGGCTAGTGGCCCCCTTCGGTAGGCTCAAGGTGCCTCGTTCTGCTAACTGAGGTTGTAGTACTAACACGACATTATCTTGTATCGCCGGAGTACATCTCCGGCGGGCTCTTTGTTAGTATAGTACATATCGCGATTTTGGGCAAGTGGGGGAGTGGTGGGAGGTGTTCGAAGGTGTCCTAAGGACCTGTATTGGGCTCGGCGAGGGCCTCGGACCCCGCCACGCAACGGATTATGAGTCTACGTGGAAACGCGGGGTAAATATGCTCAAAGGGGATGTGCCATCCCCGTCGGGCGTGCGTAGTGCGCTGGATATCGTGCGGCTGAAGTGAGGCGACCCCACCCTAGCCCCCCCACGGGGGAGGGAACGCCCAGCGCCATCTCTTCAGGACGGCACGGCCCCCTACAGCGCGATCCCCTTCCCGAACGGGTCCGTCCACGCCTCCAGCGCCGCCGTCAGTTCGGGGTGCTCCTTGGCTGCCTCCTTGAGTGGGATGCCCTTCATCGTGGCGTCAATCGCCTGACGGAACGCCTTGCCGCCCGCTACCGGTCCCTGCGGATGGGCGTGGATGCCGCCGCCGGAGCCGATGACGATGTCGTTCCCCAGGTTGCCCATCACCTTTGGCACCATCGAGGGAGTGATGCCACCAGAGGGCATGGGGAAGGCCGGCCGGATGCTGTAGAACGGGAATGCGAGGTTGCGGGCCACGTTCACGAACTTGTCCTTGATCACTGGGGCCTTGCCGTAAGGAGCCGGGAAGACGACGACGTCGGCGCCGGCCAGGCGGGGCAGTTTGCCCAGGATGAGGTGTGAACTGATGCCGTGGTAGGGCGACATGTAGTACGCGCCGGCCGTGTCCATGTGGGCCAGGATGGGGACGTTGATCGCCGGGTCCTCCGCCAGTGCCCGCAGCACCGGGAAGCCGACCGCCAGGTAGTTGACCATGATGGCGTTGCAGCCCAGTTCCACCGCCCGTTGGGCGTTCTCGAAGACCTGCGGCACTTCGTCGCTGACGTTGACTGTATACAGCGTGTGCTCGCCCGTCTCCTCGTAGACTTGCCGCTCCGCTTCCATGTAGAGTTTCACCCGCGCCTGCACCTCGTTGAAGGAAGCATTGGCGAGCAGTTCGTCGTCCTTGATGATGTCGCAGCCACCTAACGCCGCCTTGCGGAACAGTTCGACCCCCACCTCCGGCGTGTAGCCGGTGCAGGGCTTGATCATGTTGTTGAGCAGCGGCCGGTCGGGCACGCCTAGCAACTCCCGCACACCCTGGATGCCGAACTTCGGCCCCTGGAAGCCAGCGACGAATTTCTCCGGGAAGCGCACGTCGAGCACCTTGATGCGGCCACCCATTGAGATGTTGCCCACCACAGTCGTGAGAAGCATCGGTATTTGTGAGCCGATGTTGACCTGGGGGAAGGCGATCTGGATGACGTAGTTGCGCGTCTCCAATCCTGGTGGGACGGCGAACTCGAAGTCGGGCAGTTCGTAGACGCCGATGACCTTCGCCACATGGCGGCGGCGTACTTCAGGCGTCTCTCCCGGGACGGGGAGCCAGGTGCCGGTGGACTGCTCGATGGCCAGCGCCGGGGCCAGTTGGGGGATGGGCACGCCGGCCGGAAACGAGGCCATGTAGGTGGCGATGAGATACTCGTCGTAGTCAATCCCATCGGGTAGTGCCAACGGCAGTGATTGAACGTCTAACTTCTGCATAATCTATCCTCCTGATCTTCTATCGGTTTCAGACTACCAGCATCACGTATTTGGAATCAGGGTGTCACAACGCCTTTGATGTACCCACTGGGCCGATGCAGCATAGTCTCGAAGGCCTGGCTGATTTCTTCCAGCCGGAAGCGGTGGGTGACCAACCGCTCCATTGGGAACCGGCCTCGCGCCAGCATCAGCAGGACGCGGCGCAGGTCGTCCATACGGTTGCGGGAGTGGCGCGGCCAAGCGGCGCGGGCGACCGCGCCGTAAATGCACAGCGGCGCGAGGTCATAAGTTGCCGGCGCCGTGTGGCCGCTGGCCAGGATGAGCCGGCCCCGCCCTTCCCGCCGCAGGCAAGCGGCGCAGGTATCGAGGACTGCCGGCACGTCGCTAGCCTCGATGGCCACGTCCACGCCTCGCCCCTCCATGATGCGCATCACCTCCTCGATCACGTCCACCTGCCCGGCGTTCAGAGTGATCGTCGCCCCATCTGCAGGTTGACAGCCCGTTTCCCTGGTGTTACAATACATACGAGGTAATGAAATATGAAGACGTTAACCCTTAAGGAAGCACAGACTTCATATACACTGACGATTGACAGGAATGCACTGACCCAGCACCTGATGCTTATACGGCAGGATGGTCAACCTATTGGCGTCCTCGTTCCGTACGATGAATACCAGACATTTCGCGCCTGGCAACAAGAGCGTAAGTCAGAGCGAACTTACCAATACCTCGTCGCACGGCCCCATCCCTGGCGACGGCAATTGTATCTGAAGGGCCGCAATATGACCGTCGGCCAGTTGATCTCAACGATGCAGGCTAATCACCTGACCCCTGAGGAGGCAGCAGATGACCTGGAACTGCCTAGAGAACAAGTCAAAGAGGCGGTGGCCTACTACGAGTTGCATCGCGACCTCCTCGAAGCAGAAGCGCGGGAAGAGGCCGCGCGTCTAGCCGCAAAGGGATACGCTGTGTGAAGCCGCGTCTCTATTTGGATGATTGTATCTGCAGTAAGTGCCTTCAACGAATGCTCGTGGATGTGGGCTACAAGGTCCAAATTCCGGCAAGGGCCGGTCTTACCGGCTACGACGATCTGGCTCATTTCCGATACGCACAGGAACATGGATTCACCATCGTCACCAAAGATGCCGACGATTTTGAGTGTTTGCACCAGAAACACCCCCATCACAATGGGGTTTTGGCGGTGTGTGAAGAGACGGATCGCAGCAAAAATATGTCCTATGCCGACATCGTGCGTGCGATTGAAAATATTGTTCAGGCCGGAGTGCCTCTGGAAGGCCGGTTTTACGTTCTGAATCACTGGCGGTGGTAAAACTGCCGTCACCTCGCGAATCGCACCTCATTCACCTCCCGGTACAGGTCGCGCAGGCAGCGATAGAGCCGCTTATAGGTGTGGTAGAGATGGCCGTAGATTTCGGCGTTGCACTCCTGGGGCTCGAAGACGCGGCCAACCCGGACGACCTGCTTCAGTGCCTCGAAGTCCGGGTACAGCCCCAGCCCGACCGCCGCCGTGAGCGCGATGCCCACTGCCCCGGCCTCCTGCGGATTGACCACTGTCTCTACCCGCCGCCCGGTCACATCGGCGATAATCTGCATCCACGGCGCACCCCGCGCCCCCCCGCCGATGACGCGCAGTACCGGCAGCGGGAAGCCGAAGGTGTGCTCGACGATCTCAATGATCCAGCGCAGGTTGTAGGCCACTCCCTCGTAGACCGCCCGCAGAAGATGCTCGCGGGTGTGGTCAGCGCTCAGGTTGAAGAAGGTGGTCCGCACCCAGGTGTCGGCGATGGGGGCCCGCTCCCCGTACATCCACGGTGTGCAGACCAGGTAATCTGATCCGGGCGGGATGGATTTCACGTCCCGGTCCATCAGCGCGTAGACGTTGGAGATGCTGGGGTCGGCTTGCTCGTGGCGGTAGAACTGGTCGGCGATCCACTTGAGGCACGCTCCGGCCGTCTCCATCTCCGCGAACAGAAGCGCCTTGTCCGGGTCGGCGGAGTGAATAGCCGCCACGCCATGGCGGCCAGTGGGGGTCTTCTCGGTGACGACGCCCACCCAGCCGGAGGTGCCCAGGTAGATATGGCCCTCCCCCTCGCCGACCGCGCCGGAGCCAACCGCCGCCCCCTGCGCGTCGCCACCTCCGCCGAAGACAGGCGTTCCCTCCAGCAGTCCACATTCCTGCGCCGCCTCCGCCGTCAGACCACCCACCTGGTCAATTGAGCGCACCAGCGGGGGAAACTTCTCCAGGTCCAGCCCGATGTAGCGGATGACGCCTCGTAGCCAGTCCTTCTTTTTCAGGTCGAGCCCGATGGCCGAAGCACACGACCAATCGAAAACCATCCTGCCGGTGGCCCGGTGGAGGAGATAGCCGTTGACGTCCAGGAAGCAGGCCATCCCGTTGTAAATCTCCGGCTCGTTCTCTTTGAGCCAGAGCAGTTTGGGCAGGCCATCCTTGCCTGAGAGTTCCGCGCCAGCGACGGTGGCGAAGATTCGCCGCCCCAGGAACTTGCGCATAATCCGCTCCGCCTGCTCCGGCGCGCGCCCGTCCAGCCAGATGATGGCCCGTCGCAGCGGCTTGCCGTCGGCTCCCATCGGGACGATGCCCAGCAACTGGGTGGTGTAAACCATCGCCAGCACGTCTTTGGGCGCGACGCCGGATTGCTCCAGCACCTGGCGCGTGGTGGCGGCGATCGCGTTCCACCAGTCCTCCGGCTCCTGCTCGGCCCAGTCGGGGCGGGGGTAATGGACCGGATAGGGCTGAAAAGCGCTGGCGTGGATGTTCCCCTCCGTGTCCACCAGCACCGCCTTATTGCCACCCGTGCCCACGTCGTGGGCGACGATGTATTGGGGCATGTTTTACCTCCTGGGATGGCCACAGGTTTGGGGTTTCAGGTTACAGGGTTTCAGGTTGCCGCCGACAAACGTGAAACCTGGAACTTGAAACCTGAAACCTCGTTCATCCAGGGATTGCCTCCTTGACCATCTGCTGGCGGATCATCTCCAGCACCTCGGGTGGAAACTGAGCCACCTGGGTCAGCGTGGCCTTGAAGACATCCAGTACCCTATCCAGTTGCTCCTCTGTGATGGTCAGCGGTGGCTTAATCTTGATGACGTTGCGCATCGTCGGCCTTTGCCCTACGATGTCGGGCATGCTCACGTCGAAGATGACGCCGGACTTCATAGCCAGTTCGAGGAAGGCGGCCGCCCGTTCTATCGCTGGCGTCTTGCTCTCCCGGTCCTCCACCAGTTCGATGCCGATGAAGAGCCCGGTTCCACGCACGTCACCGATGATCTCGTATTCTTCCTGCAGCCCCTTCAGGTAGGCAAGGGCTTTCTCGCCCAGGACACGCGCCCGCTGGCACAGTCCCCCCCGCTCGATGACCTCGATGCTGGCCAGGGCCGCCGCGAAGGGCAGCGGGTCGGAGCCGAAGGTGGTGTGCTCCTCGGCTTCGGTGAACCCCTTGAGGTCGGCTCGCGCCACCAGTGCGCCGATGGGGAAGCCCCCACCCAGCCCTTTGGCGAGCACGAACATATCGGGCTCCACGCCGTAGTACTCGGCCGCGCTCATCGTGCCGATGCGCCCGAAGGCGGTCTGGCACTCGTCGAATATGAGGAGGATGTCGTGGCGCTGGCAAATCTCCTTCAGGCCGGCCAGGTAGCCAGGCGGGGCGGGCACCTGGCCGCCCGCCCCTTGCATCGGCTCAATGATCAGGCCGGCAATAGCGCCGGTCGCGTGGTAGCGGATCGCGTGTTCCACCAGGTCAAGACAGGCCAATCCGCAGCCCCCACCCCTGGCCCCTCCCCCAACCCTGGGGGAGGGGAATTCTTCCCCCCCAGAATTGGGGGGGGGCGAGGGGGGGCGGGAGGAGAGGCCCAGAGGACAGCGGTAGCAGTAAGGGTAGGGGAAGCGGACGAAGTGCTCGCGGCCAAAGCCGGTGAAGCGAATGACGTAGGGCATAGTGTGCGTGGCCGCGATCGTCGCCAGCGACGCACCGTGGTAGCCACGCGAGGCAACGAGGAAAGTGTCGGCTCCTGGCCGGTTGACCAGCGCCAGTTTCATCGCCGCCTCGACGGTCGCGCCTCCGCCCTGAATGTTCAGGGAGACCTTGCGGGGCTCGCCAGGGAAGAGCGTCGAAAGGCGATTGACGAGTTTGAGACGGGGAATAGTGGGATAACCGTAGCGCACGTGCGTGAGGTACTTCATCTGTTCGACGGCGGTCGCCAGCACATCGGGGTTGCAATAGCCGACGTTTAGCGTCCACGCCTGGGCGGTGCAGTCAATATAAGCGGTGCCCTCGTAGTCGTGCACGATGGCGCTGCCCGGCTCGCCACGATAGAGGATTGTGCTTTTGAGCGGCGTCAGCGAGGAGCGGCGGGCGCTGGTGATCTCTTCTTCGCTGATCTGGCCCAAGAGCGCCTTAATCTCCTCCCCGCTGAGCACCTGTGGGGTAAACGGTTCGCTCATCTTAACGCCTCCTGGAACTACCTGTAGTTGGGGCCGGCGATGCCCTCGAACAGCATTTTCAGGACGGCTTCCAATTCCGAGCCGAGGGCGGCCGGCTGCTCGCTGCCCGCTGCGATCCAGCGGGAGAAGGCGGCGAAGTAAGCTCCGGTGAGCGCGCCAGCGACGTCAGAAGGCTTGAGGTCAGCGCGAATCTCTCCCTGGGCCTGAGCCTCTCTGACCAGGCGCTCGAAGACCACTTCCACCCTGGCCACGGGGGTCGGCATGCTGGAAAGACGCAGCATCGTCTCCAAGTATCTTCTCAATATTTTGTGGCAATGCCGTCTTGAGTAATAGCTTGGTCGAATAACGTAGCGAGCATCCGCCGGTTGAGTAGCGCAGCGTATCGAAACCAAGGATGCGAGCGGCTCAATAGACAATCCACTTGCTTACGATGCTACTCTGGACACCATTCAGTCAGCGTTGGCATTGATTTCTTGCTTACCCTGGACACGCATCGCTCTATACTTCTCAAAGTCCTTGCGCGCTAGCTCCGGCAGAGCATCGTAGTCACCGCGAATCAATGCCTCGCGTTTCGCACGCCTCCAACCTTGCACTTGCTTTTCGCGCTCGTAGGCCTCAGCAATACTGTCGCATTCGGCAGCGTACATCAACTTCACCGGACGACGCCGTGCTGTATACTTGGCACCAATGCCCTCGTTGTGCTCCCATATACGCCGTTCAAGGTCTTTGGTGGAACCAACGTAATACGAACCATCTGCACACTCAAGGATGTACATCCAAGCCATAGTCTTTTACCTAACCCGCTTGGTTTCGATACGGCTTTCCGCTACGCTCCAAGCCTACTCAACCGGCGCTAGAGCATGCTTCGCCCCAGTTTCGCTAGAGCATGCTTCGCCCCAGTTTATTGAGAAAATACGTCTCCAAGGTTGTAGAACAGTTCGCAGACTGCCTGCTGCTGGTCTCGCGGGCTAGAGGGGCGTCGTTCAGCGGTCTCCCCTGGCCAAAGCCAGGCCTCCATCAGGTTGTTCCGACATACCCTACAGTGTCTTCTCGTAGACCCGGTAGGTGCGATATACCTGTGCCCCCAGCATCTCGGCTGTGCGGCGCATCATGGCGTTGTTTTCCAGCACCCACGAGATTTCGGCCCAGCGATAGCGGGGTAGGGCGGCCTGGGCCACCTTCACCAGTAGTACAGCCTCCACGCCCCGACCACGGTGGGCTTCCAGGACTCCACCAGCAAAGCCGCGCATAGTATCCACGCAGCGGCGCACCTTCCAGTACCAGAGGAGTTTGGCCATCGTCCACCACTCCGGCACACCGGGGCGGGGGTAGGCCCGGATCAGTGCCTGGTTCAGGTCGGGGAGGGGGAGCATCGCGCCGATGGGCTCACCGTCCTTTTCGGCGAACCAGACGATGTCGGGGTCGATGATTTGCTTCAGCCCGACGGCGATGTGATCAATCTCGGCGTCGGTCAGCGGCACAAACCCCCAGTTTTTCTCCCAGGCCGCGTTGTAGACATGCTTGAAGCGGGCCACCTCCTCGTCGAAGTGGCGCATATCTATCTGGCGTACGGTCAGGCCTCCGCGTTGCTCAACTTTCTTGGTCACGCGGAGCAGTTTGGGGGGCAGGCCCTCCCCGTGCTGCCCGAAAGGGGCCAGGTCCAGGATGTATGCCAGCAGGTCCATCGCCTTGTGAAATCCAGCGCTTTCGATGAAGTTTATGTAATAGCGCGGGTTGTAGGTCATCTCGATCACTGGCGGGCCGGGACGGCCATCCACCAGCAGGCCACATTCCTCGTTGGTAGAATAGTTCATCGGCCCCCGGATGGCGGTCAGGCCGCGCTCCCGCGCCCAATCACAGGTGGTCTCCAGCAGTGCTTCGGCTGCCTCCCGGTCCGGCAGTACCTCGAAGAGGCCAAAGAAGCCCACGCGCTCGCCGTGAAACTCATTGTGCCGGTTGTTCAGGATGGCGGCGATGGTGCCCACCGGCTTGCCGTCACGGCGGGCCATAAAGAGTTCCACCTCTGAGTGCCGGTGGAAAGGGTGGCGCTCTTTGTCGAGGAACTCCACCCGTTCGGAGATTAGAGGCGGCACCCAGTAGGGATCATCTTTGTATACCTCCCACTGGAGGTGGATAAATGCCAGTTGTTCTTGAGGTGTATGTGCAGGTTGGATTGTCAGTTTGCCGTTTGTCATAGTCATACCGTCCTTTTTCGCCACAGCCGAGTTGCAGCCAGTTCAACGCAATATTATACACCAGAGCATCGCCAGCGAAAAGTCACAACGCGGCCATCAGGCCATCGTATGCCAACGTGAATTCGCCTTCGGGCAACAGAGCCAGTACTTCCTCCGGGGTGCGCTGCAGGTGGCCGATGTGGGTGAAGATGACTCGCCGGGCGCCAGCCTGTTCCGCCCACCGGGCTTCCTCGACGATGGGCAGATGGCGACCCTGGCCTTCCTCCAGCAGCGGCGTGTAACGGGCATCCATCTGCTCGCGGGTGAGGAAGGAGCCATCAAGGACTGCCAGGTCCACAGGGCGCACCAGGGCCGGGTCGGTGTGGTAGAAGTCGGGGGCGTAGAAGATGCGCACGCCATCGCGCTCGATCAAAAGGCCCGCTGTGGTGAATGGCTGGGTGTGGTGGGTGTCCAGCGGGGTCACGCTGAGACCGTCGGGGAGGTGGAGTGGCTCATTCAGGCGGATTTCGCGCCGGGCAAAGGGTCGCCGGTCGTACTCGCTGACCTCGGCGGCGATGAGGTGGCGGAAGCCCCCCTGGATGCGGTCCCAGCCGTCGGCGAGGGCATATACAGGGAGAATGAGAAGTCGGGAGATGCGGCGGAGTGCCGCCAGGTCGTCCAATCCCAGGTAGTGGTCGGCGTGAGGGTGGGTGATGAGGATGTGGTCAATGTGGGCCAGATTCTCGTAGGGGAGAGTCCGCAGTTGGGTGTAGATGTCCGGGCCAGCGTCTACCAGCAGCCTGTCGTTGACCAGAATGGCGGAGCGGGTGCGCCGGGCACGGGGGTCTGTCTGGGCGGCGGCGCACTGGGGGCAGGTGCAGCCCCAGCGGGGGATGGGACGGGCAGCGGAGGTGCCGAGGAAGCGGATAGTGAGCGCGCTCATCGCTTACCCGATCACAGTACCTACATTGCCAGCGCTATTGCCTGCGCCAACAGCACCAGTACGCCCAGGGCCAGGACAGCGTAGTTGGCAAACTCACCCAGCGGGTAGACATAGGTCTTGATGACCTGGCCGTTCTCGAGTTTCAACTCGCGCAACTCGAAGAGCGGGCGAGGGGTACGTCGGAACCACCCTTGGGCCTTTCCTTCCACCCCGACCAGGCTATCCACCCGCAGCAGCCCGAACAGCATCTCCCACAGCCGCGCCGGCTGCCGATAGTCGAGCACGATATAGCCAGATTGGTCTTGCAGGACCAGGTCCTCGCTCCAGTACAGGCCGGGGATGCCCTTGCCGATGATGCGGCCCTGCAGTGTCCCGGGTACAGCGCGCACGCGGCTGACCTTGACCTCGCTCACCAGTTCGCTCACCGTGCGTGGCTGGCTCAGATCGCGGGGATAGACGAAGCGCCGCTTGAACCACCAGGCGGCCCCCCAGGTCAGGAGACCTACTCCCGCGCCGGCCAGTGGCAGTCCAGACAGCATCCCTGCCGCCGCGACTCCCGCGCCCACCAGGAAGCCGAGCCCCGGCAGGCTGTTGATCGCGAAGTCCACCACTCAGTCGCCCCCATCTGTCCACCTTATGTGCAGACCTACCTTGACTGTCTCGCCAGCAGAAGTCACCGACACTGTCCCCACAATAGCAGAAGCACAGTTCTTGGCGCTGACCTCGAAGGTCATAGGGCCGGACATTGGCCCGCCTTTGGTCTCTCCCTCCCAGCCATACGTATACACACAGTCTCCTCCATGCCCTTCAACAAAAATCGTAGCCATCCAACCGTGCTCGGTACGGACTTTACCCACATCCCAGCTATCGAGCCGAAGTGGGTCGCCCTCGCACTCGGTAGATAGAGTTGGAGTGATTGGGGACGTGTGCGACGTAAGCGTCAACGTGGATAGAGGGAGAACTCTGGGCAGGCCACGAAATTCGCGGTCGATTTTCAGATCTACAGTCTGGATCCAGCCGGTTGACGCTCCATCCACAATGCGAACGTACACCCATTTCGAAAAGCTCGGATCATACCCAATGAGCTCCAGAACTGTCCCGGCAGGCAGGGTTTGACTCGGGCGCCACCAGGCGTCGGCGAACGGGTGCAGGCCAGCGCCGTCGGCCGAAACGACGGCAGTGATTGTGGTCGTTGGAGCTGAGGATTGAGTCGGTGCGGCACCGGGAGTTGTGGTGGGGATAGGAGTGTCCGTCGGAGTTGGGGGCTGGTTCAGTGCGGCGCTGGGAGTTGTGGTAGGAATAGATGCAGGTGTAGGTGCAGGGACAACCGTGGAAGTAGGCGTCAGTGCCTGCGCCCCTATCTTGGCCCTTTCGTCGCCAGCAGGTGGGAGGGAGAAGACAGTCTGCTTTGCAGGGGGTACAAAGGGAGAGCCGTCTTCTGCAAGCAGCCATATGTTCACCTGGCACTCCAGTCCTTGCTCATCCACGAAGGTGATAGCGGTGGCGTGGGGGGGGACACCGGCTGGCACGGTGGGGATGTCAGCCTGAATCCAGGCCCGTTCGGTGTAGCGAGCCAGCGGGCGCTGTGGGCCGATCACAGTGATAGTGTTGGGGCCGGGTGCCCCTTCGATGGCGAAAATGGCGATCCAGTCGCCATCGGCGGGTAATTCATAACGCACGGCGACAGCGCGGGCGTAGTGATCCAGCACAGCGGCCGCGTAGCGGCGCGTGACGCGCAGGTGAACTTGCTCCCATGAGCCGTTATAGGCAGCCAGCGCATAATACAGGTCGCCGTTCCCATCACGGATGGTGTGGGCGAGCGCACGCGCGCCCCAGAACAGGTTCGTCCACGGATTCTTCAGTTCCTCGGGACTGGGCCGCCAGTCGAATGGCATCAACCCCATCAACCCGACGGCCCCGGCTGGGCCACGCTCCCTCGGACGGCCCAGGGATTCCTTCCAGATCACGGCCGCAATGAGGTCTGGATCCAGGCTCCGTTGCTGGGCATATTCGACGATGATGGGCTCCCAGCGGCTGACCGCCGGGCTCCAGTAGGGGGAAAGGGCAGGTTCGTCAGGGGGCCTCTCGTTCTGCGCGAGAACAGGATAGGGAGATGCAAAAACTATTATCATCGCCAAGAGAGCAATGGCGAGAGTCGGTCGCCAGGGTCGCATTGGGGTACGGTTACTCCTCTACTCTCCAGTGTGGATTGGGGAATGTGGCTACTATATCGGAAAGTGCGCGATTTGTCAAGTACCGGGGTGCACTTCGAATCTGGGCTTGGTATATCTACAGGTAACCGTGCGCCTGGTACCAGGCATAGGCCCGTTCCACAGCGGTGCGGAACGGGATGCAGGGCAGTTCCAGTTCCTGCTGCGTCTTGCGGCAGTCGCAGTAGATCTCCGCCCCGCTCAGGCGGGCCTGCTCGCCGCTGAAGAGCGGCGTGCCGGGCCAGAGGGCGTTGAAACCGTCGGTCAGGAGCGCGACGGCGCTCATCAGCGGGCGCGGCAGGGTGAGCAACGGCCGCCGGCCTCCCACCACCTCGGCCACGATCTCCATCGTTGCCCGGTGGCTGACGTTTTCGCCGCCCAGGATGTATCGCTCCCCGGTGCGCCCTCGTTCCGCCGCCAGGACGTGGCCCAGCCCCACTGTCTCGGCGTCCACCCAGTTCAGCCCGCCGGGGGGCGCGAACCAGGAGAGCCCACGCCGCACCTCGCGGAGTATGCTTCCGCCGATGAGATGCACGTCGCGAGCACCGATGACGCCGGTGGGATTGACGATGACCGCGTCCAGTCCATGCGCAATCGCCTCCCGCACCGCCTGCTCGGCCAGGTGCTTGGAGTGGCCGTAGGGGAAGCGGCGCGGTGGGAGGTTGAAGATGGCCGATTCGTCGAGGAGATGGCCTGGCGGAGGCACCCCCAGCGCCCCGACGGAACTGGTGTAGACCAACCGCTCAACGCCGGTCTCCAACGCAGCCGCCAGCACGTTGCGCGTGCCCTCGACGTTGACCAGGTAGATGCGCCCGGCCGGGGTGCGCCAGTAGTCGGAGATGGCGGCGACGTGGATGACGAGTGCACAGCCACGTATCGCCGCGACCAGTGAGGGGGGATCCAGGATGTCTCCGACGACGAGTTCAGGCTCAAGGCCGTCCAGCGCGTCGAGCGAGGAGGTGACGCGGCACATCGCCCGCACGTCGTAGCCCCGCGCTAGAAGCGCCGCCACGACGTTCGCGCCGACGCAGCCGGTGGCCCCAGTGATGAGCGCTCTGGGTGGCATTGTGACCTCCCCCCTGCACCGCACCAGGCGGACGTCGAAGGACGAAAAAGGGCTGGCTTGACGACGCTGGGCTTCAACTCAAGACCACAGCCGGACGCTGCTTGCTCCCACTCTGATCGGTGAAGGGATAGAGCACGAGGAGCTCATCCAGCAGGCCAGCCAGGCCACGGCCCGGCAATTCCCCCACTCTGATCGGTGAAGGGATAGAGCACGAGGAGCACGTCGCCTTGCCTATAGGCGGTCATAAACGGCATCCTCCTCATTATCCCACACACGGGCGAAAGCGGCCTCTGAAGCCTTCATCGCATTCCACACCAGCGCCTCGTTAGACAATTCTTCATCAAGGATGGTAACGAGTAGGCATGTGTTTGGTTTGAGTTCTATCTCCACGTCCAGTCGAACCTGGGTACCGTCGAAGTAAGCAGGAATGGTCGCCAATACTCTATTTATCGTTCAACCTCATTTTCTGAAAACTGCGTATGCAATGCCGCAAGTGTTTAGCCTTCCTTTCCATCACCTTCGTCATCTCAATTGTAGCACGCTTGGGCTCAAGTGCAACTCAGGAGACTATCTCCCTTCCCCCTCGTAGGGGGATGGGATTGGGGGTTATGCGCTGCGGAGGTTGCTTTCCGCGCCGGGGAGAAAGCGGAGGTATGTTTCGGTGGCCGCTGCCAAGTCGGAGTAGGCTCCCCGGTAGGCCGGAGGCAGCAACGTTGCCATCTGGTACATAGTCTCGTCGGCCATCTGCTGGCGCACCTGGCGGGTCACCTTAACCTCGCCATTGTCCAGATGGAACGGCCGGCCTACGACGACGTGGAAGTCGGTGCGGCGCAGGCGGGCCAGGTTGCGCCAGAAGAGTTCCCCGCCGTGATAGACGACGGGCAGCAAGGGCACGCCGCTGCGCAATGCCAGGAACGCGATACCGGGGTGGCCCTGCTGCAAGCGCCCGTGACCGCTGCGGGTGCCCTCAGGGGCCACGATCAGGATATAACCCGCTTCCAGTGCCTTCAGCGCCTGACGGAGAGCGGCCACGTCGGCCTCGCCTCGTTTCAACGGGATGGCTCCCCACAGGTCGGCCAGCAGCCGCAGGGCGGGATTATCCCACGTCTCGGCTTTCGCAAGGGCGGTCACCGGTCGCGGCTGCAGGTGAGTGTATAGTACGGGCGCCTCCAGAAAGTTGACGTGGTTGATAACGATAATGAGCGGCCCCCGGTCCGGCACCTGCGTCAACTGCGCGTCGTCCATCCGGCAGAGAAGGCGCATCAGTCTCTTGATCGTCGAGGTCACCACCCAGTAAGTGAGTGTCATTGGTCTCCCTTCCCCCTCGCAGGGGGAAGGGGCGGGGATGGGGGTCTCCCTTTCCTCTCCGCAGGGGGAAGGGGCGGGGATGGGGGTCATTGAGCGGCCTCCGGCGGCTGGCAGATGACCTCAATCTGGCGCGGCAGCAGTTCTAACTCCAGCCGTCGCCCTTCGGTGCATAGCGTCTCCCCATCGGCGTGGGCTGGCAGCACTCCTTCCATGGCGGTGACGACGACGCGCCGCGCCCGCCCTGTCCGGATCGGCTCCTGGGTGGCCTGTGTGCCCTGGATGAAGTGAGGGATGAGGCCAAAGATACGGGCGCGGCTCACCTCGCGGGCGATACATAGGTCGAATAGGCCGTCGTCGGGCTTGCTCTCCGGGGCCATCATGAAGCCACCGCCCATCCGCCGCCCGTTCATAACTGAGATCAGCAGCGAGGACTGCGTGATCGTCTGCCCGTCGTACTCAATGGTGGTAAGCGGGGCCTTGTAGTACAGGAAGACGGTCTTGAGTACGGCGACCAAGTAACATAGGAAGCCGCGCAGCCAGCGCATTTTGGCCGCCTCGAAGCCGACGACGGCATCGAAGCCGATGCCGATGCCATTGCCAAAGTAGCGACCCTGTGGGTAGAGGCCGCCGGCGACCCTGCCAACGTCAATTGTGCGCCGGTGCCCCTGAGCCAGCACCCAGCAGCCCGCTTCCAGGTCGGTAGGGATACCTGCGCCGTAGGCGAAGTCGTTGCCGGTGCCGACGCACAGCACGCCCATCGCACACGTCTTTCTCCCTTCCCTCTCCCTCCCCTCGTAGGGGAGGGCCGGGGAGAGGTCGGAAGGGCCGGGGATGTGGGTTATCTTAGCCCGCATCAGGCCGTTGAGCACCTCGTTGGACGTGCCGTCGCCGCCCAGCGCGACCACCGCGTCGTACCCGGCGGCGACGGCTTCCTGGGCCAGGTCGGCGGCGTGCCAGGGGCGCTCGGTGCGTACCAGGTCGAAATCCAGGCCATACTCGCTCAACATACGCTCAATGCGAGGGATGGCCTGCTCGCCTGCTCCCCTGCCGGCGATCGGGTTGACGATGATTTTGTATTTGGGCATCAGATGTAGAACCCTTCTGGGTCAATCTCCTCCCGCAGGATGCGCAGTTCCTCCGCCGTCGGCGGCTCGTTCTGGCCCACCTCGTCGGGGATGATCAACTCGAAGCCAGTGTTCTCGATCACCTGCTCGACCGTGACGCTGGGATGGGGGGCCAGGAGTCGCATGTGCTTCGTCTCTGGCTCGAAGTCCAAGAGCGCCAGCGTGCTCACCACGCGGTAGGGGCCAGTGCCGGGCGGAAGGCCCGCTTCTTCGCGCGCCCCGGGGCCGGTCAGGTAGCCGGGTGTGGTGATGAAGTCCACCTGCGGCACGAAGCGTCGTTTGTCGTGGCGCATGATGATGATGTTACGCCAGCAGAGGGAGCCCACGTCGTTGGCCCCGCCGGAGCCGGGGAGACGCACTTTGGGCGGGTGGTGCTGGGGACCGATGATGGTTGAATTCAGGTTGCCGTAGGGGTCAATCTGCGCCCCGCCCAGGAAGCCGTAGTCAATGAAACCGCGCGTGGCGGTCTCCATGATGTCGCAGATGCCGGAGGCGGCCACCCCCCGGTAGAAGGTGCGGCTTTCCCCCACTGCCCGGGGCAGCCGCACCAACTGCGCCCCCGTCCCTCCGAACTCGAAGATGGGGACGATGTTGGGCGCGTGCATTTTCTGCGCCAGGCTGGCGGCCAGCATAGGGATGCCGGTGCCGATGAAGGCAGTGACACTATCGGGCATCTGCCGCGCCGCGATACAGATCAAGAGTTCCGTGGGGTTGTATTCCGGCTCGCTCATCGCCGTCCCTCCTCTTCAGCCCGCAACTGTTCCAGTCGCTCCCGGCCCACCAGTTCCAGGTACTCCTGGTGATTCGCCACGCCGTGGATGTACTTGTCCAGGTACTCCTGCGTCCCCTCCTCCGTCTTCGAGGCCTCGACCCACTCCCGCAGTTGCTTCTCATCCCGCGCGTAGCAGTAGACCATCTCGCCGGGATGGGAGCCGAAGGGAGCGTGGACGACAGCGTCCGCAAGGTAGTAGGGGATGATGGTGCGGTCTGGGTAGCGGCGAATCTCCTCGCTGTCCACGATCTCCTCAGCGCTGATGATGAGCCGTTTGCAGGCCCGCGACATCTCGAAGGCAAAGCCGGAGATGCCGTCAACCTGGGCGTTGCCGTATTTGTCGGCGCGGTGGACGTGGATGAGGGCCACGTCAAGGATCAGCGCCGGTAGGAGGCAGACCTTCTGGCCAGTGAAAGGGCACTCGACCACTTTGGCGGCGCTGTATTTGAGGGTGTCGCTGCCGATCATCGCCCGCACGGGGATGAAGGGGACACCCATAGAAGCGGCCTTGAAGCGCCAGGTGATGCCACCATTGGACCATTCGACGACCGACTCGATGCGCCCGCTCTCGACCTCGCGGCGCAGCGCGCGAGAGGTGCCGTAGACCTCCAGGCCGATGTAGGTGATGTCCAGTTTCTTGACCAGCCCGGCCCCAAGCCAGAGGTCCAGTTCAGTCACCCCCTGGCCGGCTACCCCCAGGTCCTTCTTGCCCTGCCGCACGACCTCCCGCACCAGTGTCATGGGGCAGCGCACGGTGCCGTAGAGTTCGGTGCCGATGTAGCAGCCATCGTAGACGAAGCGGGAGACCGCTTCCGTATCCGTCATCATCTTGTCCACCAGCGCCCGCGACTTCTTCTCCCGGTTCCATTCGCGGAAGGCGTTCAAGTCGGGGGACTGGATCAGTTCACCGATTCCGGATTCTATGACGTGCAAGGGTACCTCCTTTCGAGGAAGAGACCCTAAGGGTTACAGAAACCCTTAGGGTCTTTTTTTCAGTGCCTGTCTGGCCGCGTGGGCGTAGATCGAGTTGGGGAGTGCGTCAATCGCCTCGTTGAAGCGACGGATCGCCTCGGCCTCGCGGCCGGTGCGACGGTAGGCCAGCCCTAAGTTGTAGTAGCCGGCAGCCAGATACCTGGCACCTGGCCGTAACCTCTCGTCGGCCAACACCTGCTCAAGCGTGAGACATGCCGCCTCTGGTTCTTGCATGCGCAACTGGGTCACTCCGCGATTGATGAGCACGATCTGGCGGCCGACAGCGTCTGGCCTCAGGCGCAGAGCCAGACGGAAGAGCGCCAGCGCCCGGTCGTGCTGTTTCCTGGAAGTGAACCAATTGCCCAGGTCAACCAGCAGCCGCACCCGCATGGTGACCAGGTAGAGGATGATGAGGAAGAGGACGGGATTGACCGGCACGGAGACATAGGTCAGTGCAGCGCCGATGCCGGTGAGGATCAGCCCCTCGACAGCGAAGCGTGTGGACAGCCCCTGCCGGCGCATAAAGGAGAGAGCGCCGAAGCCGAGGACATAGAGCAGGCCGACGAGCAGGATTAGCAGGGATGGGTGCATGGGCGTTGATCTTGGCTTCAAGTTTCATAGTTTCAGGTTTGCTATGCGCTGGAAACCTGAAACACTACGTTTGGCTAGGCAAACAGATGGGCAGCGGTGCGCTCCAGCATCTCCACGCCGCGTACTTCCTGTTCGAAGAGTGGCACGATGGCGCGCACGTCGGGGAAACTGCGCCAGATTTCCTCCATGTAATCATCCTGCATAGCGACGCGGTTGAGCACGAAGTCGGGTGCATCCTCGCCCACCGCCTCTTTGTCAATCACCAGATTCACCACTACGCCGCCCACGGGGATGCCGAAGTCCTTGAACCAGTTGATGAAGCGTTTGATGACGGCGATGGGCAGCGCCTCAGGCAGAGTGATAAAGAAGAAAGCAGTCTTTTCCTCGTCGGTGAGCAATTCTTTGGCCCGTTCCATCCGCTCGCGGAAGCTGAGGAGATAGTCCATCAGGGGATCTTTCTCCTCCTTCTTGCTATAGGATAGGAGTTGCTTCAACGATCTGGCCTCCTCACGACTCTGCATCATCTTGTTCACCCACATACCGTACACGCTTGACATACCCAACAGGCGACGGGCGTTGGCCGTGGGGGCGGTGTCGAAGACGTAGGCCTCGTATTTGTCCTCGAACATGAGGTTAATCATGTTCTCGAACATGGCCGACTCCTCGAAGGCCGGGTTCATGGTGGCCGATTCCACAAACTCGTCGGCCTTCGTCTTGATGTCGGCGTACCTGAGGAACCATTCGATCTTCTGGGTCAGTTCTACCTTCGATTTCGCGATGGTGTCTTTGGTGTCAATCTCGTAGGCTTCCAGGTTCGATACTCCCAGCACCGGCGTCGGCGCACCGAAGACGTTCTGACCGAGCAGGCTACTGAGGGAGTGCACCGGGTTGGTCGAAGCCAGCAGCGTGCGCTTGCCCTGACCGGCGAGCCACAGTGCCGCTGTGCCGGCCATCACGGTCTTGCCCACGCCGCCCTTGCCGCCGAAGAAGACGTACTTCATTTTTGGATGCTCGAGCAGAAATTGACGGGTCGTTTCTGTTATCATGCCTCACCTCCGAACAGCGCGTTCGCCACCTTGCCGATCATCTCCAGGCCGGTGATGTCCCGCTCGAACTCCGGCACACTCGTCAGCACCTCATCACCGAAGGTCCTGTCTATCTCCTCGAGGTATCTTTCCTGCATCTCGATGCGGTTCCGCAGATACTCCGGGATGTCCTGCTGGGCCAGTTCTGGCGGGATGATGCGGTTGACGATGTAGCCGGAGATGGGCACGTCGTACTTGGCGAACAGTTTCGCCGCTTTGAGTGTATCCAGGATGATCATCTCCTCCGGCGTGATGACGAAGAAGAAGGCCGTCTTCTCGCGGTCGGTGAGGATGCTGGAGGAAGTGTTGATACGCTGCTTGATGTACTGCAGTTCGGTGAGGATTTTGTCCTCTTCTGTTTCTTTATCACGCTCCAGGATCGCCGCCACCTGTGCGTACTCCTGCATCTCCTCGCGCAGTGCGGTGATCTTGGTGATCCAGTCGTCGTAGACGCTGGCCATGCTCAGGTAGTAGAGCGCGTGCCCCAAAGGCACCAGGTCGTAGATGTAGTAGTCATACTCCTCGCCGACGACGATGTCCACCACGGCGTCGAAGATGGCACTTTCCTCCATCGCCGGCTCGGCTGCGGCAGCCTGGATGTAGTTCTCGATTTCCTCTGGCATCTCCTCGAAGCCGTACATATCGCGGATTTTCTGGCGGATTTCGTCCTGGTACTCCTTGATGTGCCGGTCGGCGTCAATCTCCTGGGCGAAGAGACCGGGGATGATCTCCACCGCCCCTTTGCCGAAGATGTCCTGCTCGAAGATGTCGGTGAGGGATGCCTGAGGATCCACCGAGAAAACCAGCACTTTGTAGCCCTGCTTGGCCAGCCAGTAGGCGCTGGCGGCAGAGAAGGTGGTCTTGCCCAATCCGCCCTTGCCACCAAACTCGATGTAGCGGCGGTTGGGATGCTCACGGAAAACTTGTGCTAGTGACAATGTTTGCTCCTTTCAAGATGCAGGATGCAAGATTAGGATGCAGGATTCTTGCTTCCTGCTTCTTGCTTCTTTCACGCCAGCGCGTCGGTCAGGTCGCGCTCGCGTAGCATGCGCCGCTTCCAGGTGCTGATCTGCGGCACGACGTAGGGCAACAGGCGCAGCGAATAATAGGGCGGCAGGATGGGGATGCCCAGCAGGTCACCCATCGTGATGAGGATGAACAAGTGCTCCATGCTGCCGCGCGTCTTGAGCGCGAAGCGGGTCATGTCGTGTCCGGCCATGCCGTAGAGGAACTCCTTGGCCGAGCGGCCAAATCGCTTTAGTCCACTTTCTCGCTTTTCTTCTTCGCTCATTCTTGCTTATCTCCTTTACGATTATGTTTCACAAACGCAGTTCCACACCTCCCAGTGCGGGCCTGGTCAGCGGGAGCCCTCTTATGATGAAGAGACAGACCCGGGACCCCATGGCCTGACAAGTGCTCTCATAGACGGTGCAGGTATCACCCACGATCTCCTGTGCCAGTGCCTCCAGCAGCCCTTCGTGGAAGCGACAGACAGGTTGATCGGACGAAATGCCGTGGCAGTAGGGACACAGAGCGATGCGCTACACCAGATTATGTTCTTCGACATCGTGCTTCGCTTGCCGCAGCCCCTTTTCTAATTCGGTGAGGGCGCGCTCCAATCGCTCCAACGGCGAGCGGCGTCTCAGCCCCCTTTTCCTGCCCAGCCTGCGGCGCACTAATCGGTTGCCAACTGCGCGTCCTGCCTGACGGAGGATGGGAAGGGCACACTCTGCCCCGGCTATATCCAATAATGCCTTCGTGAGGATCGCCAAGTCGTCAGGTGACAGCGCCAGTGTAGGATCGTTCTCCGGCGGGACAGCGATGTACTTCTCCAGGTGCGCATAGCGCAGGATGGCATTGCGTCCATTCCGTCCCAAGTCCGCCTCGATGCTGTTCAGGCAGAAGAACATGCTTTCCGCCGTTCCGCCGATCCATAGGGCCATCTACACCCACCGTTTCAATCCACCCCTTCAATCAACTCGACCAGGTCAGTCCAGTCGCGCTCGCGCAGCAAGCTCCGCTTCCAGCGGTTGAGAACGGGGACGACGTAGGGTAGCAAGCGCAGGGTGTAGTAGGGCGGCAGGATGGGCAGGCCGACGATGTCGCCGAAGGTGATGAGGACAAAGAGGCGCTCCACCTCCCCACGCTCACGCCGCACGCCGCGCACCCAGTCGAAGGTGGTCATCCCGTAAAGGATCTCACCCACGGCCTGCCCGGCCCGGCGTACCCTATCCCGTATCTCTTCCCACACAGATATCCTCATCCCGCACACTACAACGGACAAAGAAAGGAACGGAAGCAGATGCCGCGTTCCATACGTACTATCCGCTTCTTTCCCTGTCCGCTGTTGTCGTCAGATGGGAGGGTCGGGGGCAGACCCTCCCATCATACGTTAGCGCGATTGCTTCGCCTAGACAGCCTCTTCCTTCCGTGGCTTTTGGAGCGCCTTCCAGCCGTCCGCGATGAGGAAGACCGCCGCCACTGTCAGCACCAGGCAGATCAGCCCGATGAGGAGCAAGGCAATGACCTGCTGAGTGCTATCCGCGGCGGGTATCTTGGCGAAGTTGACGTAGGCGGTGTAGAGCAGGGCCGCGACGGTGGTGACGATCATGAAGATCGAGGGGTAGAGCGCCCAGGCGTGCTTCCTGCCCTCCGACATGAGCCACAGGGAGATGAGTAGCAGGGCCAGGCCGGCCATCAACTGGTTGGCGGCGCCAAAGGCAGCCCAGATGGTCAGCCAGGGGATGATCCAGACAAAGATCAGCGTCAGGATCAGGGCCACGATGGTGCCCACGTGGACATTCTTCATCACTGGCAGCGCGTCGCCCACCAGTTCGGCGCTGGCGACGCGCATGAAGCGCACCACCAACTGCATGATGGTCAGCGCCATGATGGTCAGGAAGACGGAGCCGTAGGCCACGCCAAAGTCGTGGGGGATGCCGATGTAGTCCAGGAAGTTAGCCAGCCCTCCGGCGAAGACCGCCAGCGCCTTGCCCGCGCCGCCGGCGTCCTGATACCCCTGCAAGCCTCCGAAGGCGACGGTGGCGGTCAGGAAGGCCATGACCGCGAAGGCCATCTCCATGAACATGGCGCCGCCGCCTACCGGCAGCGCGTCGGTCTCTTTCTCTAACTGTCGCGCTGTGCCGGAGGTGGAGACCAGGCTATGCCAGCCGGAGATAGCACCGCAGGCGATGGTGACGAAGAGCATAGGCCACAGCGGGCCGCTGGCGGTGGTGAACTGGGTGAAGGGAGGGAAGTCGCCCATCCCTGGACGCCAGACCAGCAGGCCGATCACACCCCCCAACATCCCCAGCAAGACGATCCAGAAGGAGACGTAGTTAATGGGCTGGGCGAAAGACCAGATGGGCAGCACCGAGCCCAGGTAGCAGAAGATGATCACCAGCAGCGTGCCGAGGATCTGCGCCTGCGTGTTCTGCAGGAAGATGACGGGGGAATCGGGGAGGCCGTAAAGGCCTGAGAAGATGTTGGACATGAACGGCAGGGTGCTGATCCAGATGCCCACGAAGGTGAGCACGACGGTGACGACGGTGGTGAGGATGATGTCCTGCTTCCACTTGTAGGTCATCTGGCCGGCCAGGACGCCCATCAGAACCACGGCGATCATGCCGAAGGGCATCCTGGGGTTGGTCATCAGCACTTTCCCCACCGCGTTGCCGAAAGCGCCCATGATCAGCAGCAGGTAGAAGTAAATGAAGAGCATGAGGATGCTGCGGGCGCGGGGCGAGATGAGTTTATAACTCAGCGCGCCCATCGTATCCCCCTCGCGGCGCACGCCCATGATCATAGCGCCATAGTCCTGAACCCAACCGATGAAAAAGGTGCCCAGGATGATCCAGACCAGCGCCGGTAGCCAGCCCCACTGCACGGCGATGATGGGACCGGTGATGGGGCCCAGCGCGGCGATGGACTTGAACTGGTAGCCGAAGAGTACGTTGCGGCTGGCCGGTGTAAAGTCCACGCCGTCCATGTACATCTTCGCCGGGGTAGCCTTCTTCGGGTCGGGCTGGACGATGTCGCGGTCAATGCGCCGGGCATACCAGCCGTAGCCGACAGCGATGCCCAGGGCCCCCAGGATCAAAACAATAATCGAATTCATCGTTCTTGCCTCCTGTTTGTGTGAAAACAATCAATGGCTAGATACTGTCTGAATGTTGAGTGTGTCTGATCGTTTCTGGTGCACCTCCTTTCGCCCCCGAATAATGTGCACTACTTAACGCTGCGATTCCGCCGGCCCCACGACCGGCGGTCATCACCACTGTGAGACGAATGATCATTTATTAACGTGCGTCGCTCCTCCCATCGCGGCCTGGAGGTCGGCCAGGAATATCTCGCTGGACGTGGCGAGCAACCCGCCCACTGTCATCTGTAATTGAACGTGGGGATCGGTCTTGCGCCAGGAAAAGCGGTGTAGGTGCGCGCCATAAGTCTCCAGCCAGGACTCCAATCCCGCCACTTGCCGCCGCGCGCCCGCCCCCCGGTATGCTATGGCCAGGCCGTGAGGCCCCTCCTGCCACGTCCAGGGCTGCTCTTGCTCTCTGCGCAGGCCCTGTGCTGTCCGCCCTTTAGCAGATACGACCGCCACTTCGCCACGGCGCGGCGAGCGCAACGTACTTTTTATTATAAGCCCATCCCGCTTTCCGAGCAAGCGGTCAAACAGCCACAGCGGCAGAATCTCGCGGTTCTCCAGCAACAACGTGATCTCCAGCCGCCGGAAGGGCGGGGCTGCGTGGACGACGTTGACACGAGCGCCGGAGGCAGGTGAGCCGATCCAGCCAGCCTCCCTCTCGCCGCCCAGCACGTCCAGCCCCATCTCCAGCCAACGAAAGAGATGCTGCCCACGGCGGCGGTTATATAGATGCCCTCCACCGTACCACAGCGCCAGAAACACGCACAGCCCGATGATCGCGACGACTCCTGGCTCCATTCCCTTCATTCCCTATTCCCTATCTCCTTACGCTACAACACGTTATAGGTCCGAAGGATGCGCTTCCTGCCTGGCAGTGGCGCAAACGTCTTTCGCTTGTGGCCGCGCCACTGCAAATCGGTTCAGCCAGTCGTGCCGCTGCCCCTCCCCCGGCGGGCTGATCCAGCCGTCCACGACCTCGAAGTCCCCTGCTCGGATCAGCCGGTCAAACTCATCCGGCTGGTAGTAGGCGAAGAGACGCTCGCAGCCTTCCTGGTCAGCCACCCATTCTTCCCCCTCCCCCTCTTTCACGCCAACGTAGAGTGCGCCGCCAGGATGGAGTACGCGGCGAAATTCAGCCAGCGCCTGGGGTGCCTGTGTGCGTGGCAGGTGCAGCAGCGAGGCGCAGACAAAGCAACCGTCAGCGCATCCGTCGGCGCAGGGAAGGCGGCGCATGTCGGCGCACACCAGCCGGGATATCCCTGCCGCCCGTGCCTGGCGGAGCATGCCTTGCGAGAGGTCAAGGCTCACGACACGCAGCCCCCGCATATTCAGTGCCCGCGCGTACTGCCCTGGCCCACATCCTACGTCGAGCGCCAACCCGCCGGTGGGCACCATCTGCCCGAAGCGTTCCAGTTCCCGCTCCAGCGGGTAGAATACCCGTACCGCGTAGCGGGCAGCGATGCGGTCGTAGGTGACGGCGGTCCTGTCTACGAACCCTTGCGAAGGTTTGGCAGTAGTTTTCAGGTCAGAAGCATCTTCGCTTACCAAGAATCGCCTCATTGCCAGAGCTACTTGCAACCTTCGCAAGGGTGGCTGACTACGGCAGGTGCTCCAGGACCGTCTGCGCGCTGGGCCGGTCGTCGGGGTGTTGGCCGACGTAACTCCATGCGATGTGTCCATCTGTCCCAATAACGAACACGGCCGGCGCGGCGTAGCCGTCGCCCAGCATGTTGTACACGCCGTAGGCCTCGGCCACGCGATGCTCGGGATCGGCCAGCACTGGGTAAGTAGCGCCTGCACCCTCCCGCCATCCATCCACGGATGCGGCCGATGCGACCGCCAGCGCAATCACCTCCGCGCCAGCCTTCTGGAACGCTTCGTGCTGCAATTGCAACTCCACGAGTTGCCGATCGGGCCCTCAGCCACATCTCTGGAAAAAGATCAGCACCACCGGCCCCTGGGCCAACTGCTCCGTGAGCGTGAGCGAGCCGCCTCCGGCTCGCTCGAGGGTGAAATCTGGGGCGACTTCGGGAAGCACAGGGGCAGGGGTAGGGGCGGGCATCTCGGCTGCGGGCATGGCGGTAGGGATGGGCGATGTAGCCGGACTCACAATCGGTGACTGTGCGCCAGGGAGGGCGGGCACTGCCGCGTTCTTGGACTCCTCATTAAGCACAATTTCGGCGCTGGCCCGCTGCTCCTCCAGCCAGGTTGCGGTGTCGTATCCCTGGCCCTGCAGTGCCTCCAGGCCAGCCTGCACCGCCAACAACCGCCCAACCGCCCGCTCGAACGCTGTACGGGTAAGCCCCACCTCCTCCAGCGCCGTCACCACGGCGGCGTCGTCCACCCCCCAGGCCTGCTCTAATGCGGCAATCCATGTCTTGATCTGATCCGCCGTCGGTTCCTGTTCCGGCGGGACAGTCTGCAGTATCAACTCTTCGTTGATCAACCGCTGGAGCGTCTCGTCTGGAGTAGGGGCTGTTTGCCCAGCCAGCCCGCTCATCACCTGGTCGAGCAAGACCGCCTCCATCCAAAAGGAGTATCCTATGGGATGACCATCTATGCTGACCACAACCGGGTCGTCGGGTGGGGTAGGAATTACCGAGGTAGTCGTGGGGGTGGGCGCACTCGACTCGTGTCCCAGGAACGTCAGCAACAGCCCCAGCCCGGCTATCATCGCGATACCGACGCCCAGAACGGCGTACAGGCGGGATGAATTCCGTTGGCTCATCAATGCTCTTCTCCGATTGACGAGAGTTTATCACGTCGTCACCAAGTTGTCAATTGGAGGCAGAAGCATTGACGCTTTACCCAAACAGCGGTACAATAGGAGCGGGTCCACAGTGACCTACCTTTTAAATATGTTGTGGGAGGTGAATAATGGAGAAGCAAATCGGTACAGAGACGGTGAAGCGTGGCCTGGCGCAAATGCTCAAGGGCGGCGTGATTATGGACGTGACCAACGCCGATCAGGCCCGCATTGCCGAGGAGGCAGGGGCCTGCGCGGTGATGGCGCTGGAACGAGTCCCTGCGGACATCCGTGCTCAGGGCGGCGTGGCCCGCATGGCCGACCCGGAGAAGATTCTGGAGATTATGGAGACGGTCTCCATCCCGGTGATGGCCAAATGTCGCATCGGTCACTTCGTCGAGGCCCAGATTCTGGAGGCGCTTGGTGTGGATTTCATTGACGAGAGTGAGGTGCTCACCCCGGCTGATGAGGAGCACCATATTGACAAGTGGAAGTTCAAGACGCCATTCGTCTGCGGCTGTCGCAACCTGGGTGAGGCCCTGCGGCGCATTGGCGAAGGGGCGGCGATGATCCGCACCAAGGGAGAGGCTGGCACCGGCAACGTCGTCGAGGCGGTGCGTCATGCCCGCGCCGTGCTGGGGGAGATCCGTCGTCTGACGACGATGGCTCCCGAGGAACTGATGACCTACGCCAAGGAGATTGGCGCACCATACGATCTGGTGGTCGAGACGGCGCAGTTGGGTTGCCTGCCAGTGGTCAACTTCGCCGCCGGTGGCGTCGCCACCCCCGCTGACGCGGCGCTGATGATGCAACTGGGGCTGGATGGGGTCTTCGTCGGCAGCGGCGTCTTCAAGTCCGGCGATCCTGCCCTGCGCGCCCACGCCATCGTCCAGGCGGTCACTCACTACGACGCCCCGGAGATCCTGGCCGAGGTCAGCCGGAGCCTGGGCGAGCCAATGGTCGGCATCAACATCAGTGAGATTCCCGAAGCGGAGCGGCTGGCGGTACGGGGGTGGTAAGGCGGGTCGGCGTCCTGGCCCTGCAGGGGGCCTTCATCGAACATGAGAAGGTGTTGCGTCTGCTGGGCGTGGAGACAGTCGAGGTACGGTTGCCGGAGCACGTGGAAGGGTTGGATGGCTTGATCATCCCCGGCGGGGAGTCCACCACCATCGGCCAGGTGGCTCAGCGGTGGAACTTGCTGGAGCCCATCCGCGCCCTCGCCCGGTCCGGCCGGCCCCTCTGGGGCACCTGCGCAGGGATGATTCTGATGGCGAAGGGAGTGGTGGACGGCGTGCCGGGCCAGCCCCTGCTGGGACTGATGGACATTGCTATCCGCCGTAACGCCTTCGGCCGCCAGGTGGACAGTTTCGAGGCCGATCTGGAGATACCCGTGCTGGGGGAGGAGCCCTTCCACGCCGTCTTCATCCGCGCGCCGGTCATCGAGCGCGTGGGGAAGGAGGTAGAGGTACTGGCCCGGCTGGAGCCTGCCCTGAGCGGAGCCGAAGGGGATGGAAGGGTGGTGGCGGTCCGGCAAGGGAACCTGCTGGCGACCGCCTTTCATCCCGAACTGACGGACGACGACCGGTTCCATCGGTATTTCCTGGGGCTTGCTGGCGTGACAACTTGAGCTTTACGACGCCGGGGTCTTCAGGCAGCGCTTCGGTTGGGAATACGGATGATTGGCGACATATTCTTTGAAGTACCTACGCCGCTTGGTTTCAGCGTTCACACCACACGTGACTACTGGGAGCTAATTGTTACCATCAAGCATCCGGTGATGCGTGGTCGCGTAGCAGATGTACAGGACACGTTGCGGGTACCTGACGAGATCCGGCAGGGTCGCAGTGACCAAGCCGTGTATCTCTTCTACCGGCTTGAGCGCTCCGGCCGCTGGATTTGTGCCGTAGCAAAGCGACTTAACGATGAGGGCTTTTTGATCACCACCTATCCAACTGATGCAATTAAGGAGGGTAGACGAATATGGAGCAGGTAAAGGTTTTCCATGACCGTGCAGGCAACACATTGACCGTATGGTTCGGTGATCCGCAGGACGAATACATCTGTGAAGAGACGGGTGACGAGGTTATCCTGATGAAAGACCGAACTGGCCGGGTGATTGGTTTTGAGAAACTTAACTTCTCAGTACCCGCTCCGGCGCAACTGCGGATTGCTTTCGAGACCGTGAGCATGTGATGCCAAAATGCAGCCCAGGCCAGGTCGCCCGGCAAGCAGACACGCCAGCCGTGCGGGCCAGGCACAGTAAGGAGCCAAGCGGAAAGAGCGGCCCTCTGCAGTCCTCTGCGTGGGAGGTGCACAATGAAGTGGGAATACGCGGGGCACTATGCGTGGTTTCACGTCACGCAAAAGCACGGGCTAGAGTGGGAAGATGAAGGCGTTTGGTTAATCCGCATCGGCGATAAGTTTTACCGTCTAGTGGAAGGGGTGAACTGGCTGGGTCGGAATGGCTGGGAACTAGTTGGACTGCATCAAATTAATCGATTCTATGGAGGAGAATTCCTGCATTACCGAACATGGAGTATTTCTACATTTTCAAGAGGCCATTACCCTCAGACACCGAGGAATATGAACCTCATCCCTGGGACGAAAGCAGCGAGTAACAACCAGCCGCCTACGACAACGCCGCGGGGGCACACTCTGGCCTGCAGACCAGGCGCAGGGATGCTTCATATAATGGTGATGTGCAGGAGATGATTCTGGGGAGTTTGCAGTAGGCGAATGAGTTATTACAATCACATCACCGACGATCTGGACGCCATGCTGGCCGTCCTGCCGGAGGACATCCGCGCTGCCTTGCGGCGCATCGGCCGGCGGGACGAACTGCTGGAGGCCATCTTGGACCTGGGCCGGGTGCCCACAGCCCGCTACACAGACAAGGAGGTGGTGCTGCGGGATACGGAGGTCACCCAGGAGGATATCCAGTACATGGTGGGCCGGGTGGGAGAGTTCGACGCCGACAACCGGGCTGGCATCGCCCGCACCCTCCACCGCATCGCCGCCATCCGCAACCGGAAGGGAGACATCGTCGGCCTCACCTGCCGCGTGGGTCGCGCTGTCTACGGCACCATCGCCATCATCCAGGACATCATCGAGAGCGGCAAAGGCGTCCTTCTGCTGGGACGGCCCGGCGTGGGCAAGACGACGATGCTGCGAGAGGCGGCCCGGGTCCTGGCGGAGAAGAAGCGGGTCGTCGTCGTGGATACTTCCAACGAGATCGGCGGTGACGGGGATATCCCGCACCCAGCCGTCGGTCGCTCCCGCCGCATGCAGGTGGAGATGCCCTCCCTCCAGCACGAGGTGATGATCGAGGCGGTAGAGAACCACAATCCCGAGGTCATCATCATTGACGAGATCGGACGGGAACTGGAGGCACTGGCAGCACGGACCATCGCCGAGCGAGGGGTGCAGTTGATCGCTACCGCCCACGGCAATACGCTGGACAATCTCCTGCTCAACCCCACCCTGTCCGACCTGGTGGGCGGCATTGAGAGCGTGACCCTCTCCGACGAAGAGGCCCGCCGCCGGGGGACTCAGAAGACGATTCTGGAGCGGCGCGCACCGCCCACCTTCGACGTATTGATCGAGATTCAGGACCGGCAGCGGCTTCTCATCCACCACAGTGTGGCAGAGTCGGTGGACGCCATGCTCCGTGGCCGGTCACTGCAGGCAGAACTCCGCTATCGGGACGCCGATGGGAAGATCCACGTTGAGAAGGCCGTTCCTCCCTCTCTGGAGGAACGGGAGAGCGGGCGGCCTGGCACTTCGCTCCCCAGGCCCGTGCATAGGGTGCCGGAAGCGCGGGAGCCGGTACGGATCCTCCCCTACGGCATCGCCCGCAACCGGCTAGAGCGGGCGGTCCGCCGCATGCGCGTGCCGGTTTACCTGGTGAAAGACCTGGGAGAGGCCGAGGTGTTGATCACCACCAAAGGCTTCTACCGCAAGCGGCCCCGCCTGGTCACGGACGCGGAGCAGCGGGGGCTGCCCATCTATGTCCTGCGGGCCAACACCACCGCCCAGATGGAGGCCTGTCTGAGCGACATCTTTGAACTGGGGAGCGGATCGCTCGACCCCTTGCGCCAGGCGCTGCAGGAGGCGGAGGAGGCTATCCGGCAAGTGCAGGGAGGCGTGCCGGAGGTGGAACTCTCCCCCCGGAATGCCTACATCCGCCGCCGCCAGCACGAACTGGCCCGTGCTGCCGATCTGGCATCGGAGTCACGGGGAAAAGAGCCCCACCGTCGGGTGCGTATATACCGGGAGTAGGGAATGAGCATGTTCATCACCCTCGAAGGCCCCGACGGCAGCGGCAAGACCACGCAGGCACGCCTGCTGGCGGAGTGGTTGCGCGGGCAGGGGTACGAGGTGGTGCTGACTCGTGAGCCGGGTGGCACCGACATCGGCGACCAGATCCGCGTCGTGCTGCACGATCCGCACAACACCACCATGGACGCCCGGACCGAGATCCTGCTCTACTCCGCCTCCCGCGCTCAGCACGTGGCCCAACGTATCCGGCCGGCGTTGGCGGCCGGCAAGATCGTCATCAGCGACCGCTACGCCGACAGCACGCTGGCCTACCAGGGATACGGCCGGGGGCTCGACCTGGAGACGCTGCAGGCGATCACCGCCTTCGCCACTAGCGGCCTCACGCCCGACCTGACGCTCTATCTCGACGTAGTGCCCCAGGAGGGCCTGCAGCGGCGGCGTCTGGGCGGGGACGAGTGGAATCGTCTGGATGCAGAGACGCTGGAATTCCATCAGCGGGTGCGGGCCGGCTACCTGGAATTGGCTGGCCTGGAGCCAGAGCGGTGGGTGGTGATAGACGCCGCTCCCTCAGCGGAGGAGGTGCAAGCGGAAATCAGAGCGCTGGTGAAGACGAGACTGAATCACGTAAAACGTGAAACGTGATTGGGCCTCAAGGGAATAATCTTCACGTTTCACGCTTCACGTTTCAGAAAAACCCATCCCGCCGCCGAAGTCCTCGCCGCCCTCGCCCAGCAATTCCGGCATCGTCTTCTCGATCTTTTCCGGGCTCTCGCCAGCCTCCAGCCGCCCCACCACCTCGTCGAACTCCGGCCCCAGGTCCTCTCCGGTCTCGGCGCTCATCTTGCGCATCCAGCGCCCCAGGCTGCGGGGGTCGTTTTCGTCGAAGTCGGGGAGGTTGCTGGGGTCGGCCAGGTCATTGAGATGGCTTTCCTCGGAGCGGACGAGGCGAACGCGGGACACCAGGCGAGCGAGCTTGGTCCCGCCGCAACGGGGGCAGGCCGGCACCCCTTCCCCGGCCTCGGAGAAGGTACGCCAGAAGATGGAGACGCGGTGTTTGCAATCGTGACAATGGTACTCGTAGATCGGCACGGCACCCTCCAATAGTAGTGGATTCGTAGATTCGTAAATTCGTAGATTGGGCAACTGGTTCCCAATCTACTAATTTACCAATGTACCAATCTACCAGCACCAGTATACCAATTTATCATCGCACCGCAAGTAGGAGTAATGCGTGGAAGAACTATACAACTTTGCGCGCCAGCCACTGCTCGTCGTCATCTCTGGCCCCTCTGGTGTGGGGAAGGACACGCTGTTGGAGCGGATGAAGGAGCGAGGCTACCCGATCCACTTCGTCGTCACCGCCACCGACCGTCTCCCGCGCCCCGGCGAGGTCCACGGCGTGGATTATTTCTTCTTCACCACCGAGGAATTCACCAGGATGATCGGACAGGACGAACTACTGGAGCACGCCGTGGTCTACGGCCAGCACAAGGGCATCCCCAGGCAGCATGTGCAGGACGCGCTGGCATCTGGAAAGGACGTCATCATGCGGATTGATGTGCAGGGGGCAGCCACCATCCGCCGCCTGGTGCCGGAGGCCATATTGATCTTCCTGACCGCTTCCTCGGAGGAGGAACTGGAGCAACGGCTGCGCGCCCGGGGAGGCGATTCGCCCGAGCAACTCCAGAAGCGCATCGCCACCGCCCGCGAAGAGATGAAGCGGCTGCCTGAGTTTGACTACGTCGTCGTCAACCGTGACAAGGAACTGGACCAGGCTGTGGACGACGTGGTCGCGATTATCCAGGCCGAGCACTGCCGCGTCGGGCCGCGGGCGGTGAAATTATGAGCCGGCAGGTGCCCCTCGATATACACATTGGCGACAGGGTGCGCATGCGCAAGCCCCACCCATGCGGCGGGTACGAGTGGGAGGTGACTCGCATCGGCGCCGACATCCGATTGCGTTGCCTGACATGCGGGCGGAGGGTGATGCTCCCGCGCAGCAGGTTTGAGAAGCAGGTGAAAGCGATACTGAGCGCGGGAGACAGTGAGCCGGCGCACTAGGCGGTTCCTCCTCGTATTCTCCGACACGGGTGGTGGACACCATAGCGCGGCGCAAGCGGTATCTGAGGCGCTGCGAGAACTCCACGGTGAAGCAGTCCAGATCGAACTGGTGGACGCGCTGACCGGTTACGCCCCCTGGCCTCTCTGCAATTTGCCACGTCTCTACCCACAAATGGTCAAACTGAAAGGCTGGCCCTGGGCAGTCGGTTGGCACATCTCTGACAGGCAGCGACCGGTCGCGGCGATTATGAGAGGATGGTGGCCTGTGGTGCGCGCGGCCACGTCCCGCCTCCTGCACGACCATCCTGCAGATGTCATCGTCTCCTGCCATCCAATCTTGAACTATCCCATCCTGCGCCTTCTAAGCGAGTCGGGGGTTGCGACACCTCTGATCACCCTGGTGACCGACCTGATCGCCGCCCATGCATTCTGGTTCGTGCCGGGGGTGACCCGCTGCCTCGTGCCGACCGAGGGGGCGCGCCAGAAGGCCCTGGCCTGCGGGCTGCCCGCGGAGCGTGTCCTGGTGACCGGCCTGCCGGTGAGCCCGTGCTTCGTCGTGGCCGCACGGGAAGACTCCTTTGCCGTGCGACGGCGGCTGGGGCTGGAACCAGACCTGCCGGTGGTGCTCCTGATGGGCGGGGCGGAGGGCATGGGGCCGTTGCATCGCCTGTGCAGGGCGGTCGCGGATAGCGGCGTACAGGCTCAGTTGATAGTGGTCACGGGGCGCAACGAACGGTTGCGGGCCAGGCTGGCCGCCGAGACGTGGCCGCTGCCGGTACGGGTGGAGGGCTTCGTGCGCAATATGCACGAGTGGATGCGGGCGGCGGACCTGTTGGTGACCAAGGCCGGTCCCAGCACCGTCAGCGAGGCGCTGGTGATGGGGCTGCCGATGGTACTGAGCGGCGCGCTGCCGGGCCAGGAGCGGCCCAACGTGGACTACGTCGTGCAGGCCGGCGCCGGAGTCTGGGCACCGGCGCCTGGACGGGTGGCGACGATGGTGCGAGAACTGCTGCCCCCGGCTAACCCACGTTTGGCCCAGATGGCCGCCCGTGCCCGGGCGCTGGCCCAACCCAATGCTGCCCGGCGCGTGGCCGAGATTGTGTGGGCTGCTGCCGGCGGAGAATTGTCCTGACAGCCAATTTGTGCTAAAATCCCACCATCATATCCCAGGAGGCAATTCATGGAAAAGAAGTTCAAAGTCCTACGTGTCATCGGCACCGTCTGGAAGATAGTGGCCTGGATCACGCTCACCGTCGGCATCCTCTCCTCTATTGGCATACTGCTGACGAGCATCTTCGGGGGCGGGATACTGAGTCAGTTCGGCCAGCAGTATGGCCAGATGCCCCGGGCTTCGTGGGTCTTCAGCCTGGCGGGAGGCATCGTCGGGTTTATCGTCTCCCTGATCGTCACCATCATCTGGTTCCTGCTGCTGTATGCCGTCGGCGAACTCATCTACCTGCTGCTCGCCATTGAGGAGAACACACGCCAGGCGCAGTGGGTACAGGCATCCCCGGCACGTGCAGCCTATTCTCCTCCTCCTTTAGCGCCGCAGCCCTCACCCCCGCCCATATCGGAGTAGGGGCGACATATCCCTTGTAGGGGCGTCGTTGAAGGTTCGCCTGCTCGTAGGGTGCGTCGCCCCTACTACACAATCGCTTGCTCCCGTTCGGGCCCCACGCCGATGAACGTCACCGGCACACCGACCCACTCCTCGACCCGCGCCACATACTCGCGCGCGGCAGGGGGCAGATCCTCATGGCTGCGCACCCCGCTGATATCCTCCGCCCAGCCGGGCAGTTCCTCGTAGACCGGTCTCCACTGTGCCAGCGCTTCTATGCCGAACTCGGCCGGGAAATACTCGGTACGCTCCCTTCGGCTACGCTCAGGGCGAGCCCCAGCCCGCTCGTAGGCCACTGCCACCTTGAGCCGCTCCAGCCCGCTCAGAATGTCCAGTTTGGTCAGCGCCAATTCATCCAGCCCATTGATCCGGGCGGCGTAGCGCAGGATGACGAGGTCGAGCCAGCCGCATCTCCGCGGCCGCCCCGTCGTCGTCCCGTATTCGCCACCGACCTCTCGTATCCGGTCGCCGACCTCGTCCAGCAGTTCGGTCGGGAACGGGCCTGCGCCCACGCGGGTGGTGTAGGCTTTGGCGACGCCGATGACGTGGGAGACGTACCGGGGTCCGAAACCCAGTCCGGTCAGCGCGCCGCCGGCCACCACTGAAGAACTGGTGACGTAGGGATAAGAGCCGTGGTCCAGATCCAGCAGCAACCCCTGGGCTCCCTCGCAGAGCACCGTCTGGCCGGCCGCCAGTGCCTCCCCCACCAAAGCCGATCCGTCGGTCAAGTGGGGCGCCAACCGTCTGGCGTAAGCGCAGTACTCGGCCGCGATCTCCTCCGGCGAGAGCGGCTCCGCGCTGTGCTCCTGCAGACTCCGGTTGTGGGCCCGGACACGCTCGGCCACCCGCTCGGCGAATTGTTCGGGGTTGGCCATGTCGCCTGCGCGTGGGTTGACGCGGGCTGCCTTGTCAGCGTAGGTCGGGCCGATACCTCGTCTCGTCGTGCCGATGGCTCCCTTGCCGCGAGCCGCATCCCGCGCTCCGTCGAGGGCGCGGTGAGTGGGCAGGACGAGGTGAGCAGCCGCGCTCAATTTCAGCCGCGCCGGCCCCACGTCCACGCCGAGCGCCGCTAGTTCGTCCATTTCCGTCACCAATGTCTCCGGATTGATCACCACCCCCGCGCCGATGAGGCAGGTGAGGGTCGGGCGGAGAACGCCCGAAGGCACCAGGTGCAATTTGAGCGTGTGTCCCTGGGCGACGACCGTGTGACCGGCGTTATCGCCGCCGTTGAAGCGGGCGACGATTTGGGCCTCGCGTGCCAGGTAGTCCACCACGCGCCCCTTTCCCTCGTCGCCCCACTGAGCACCCACCACGATGATTGCAGGCATTGCACTTCCTCCTGACATACACTCTTGACGCAACGTGAGGCGGTGCGGGGAAACCGGCACCGCCTTCCCCACTAATCATATACGATAATGGGACAGGTGTCAACCAGAGTGATGCTTTCCTCCAATGTTCACGTGTGTGCAGAAGGCTCGCGTAACCAGGCGGAGGCCGGTGTGTTTTAACTCGTGCTAATCCTGGTTGAGGAGACGAACGTGGTAACTCTTCTGAGCGTGATCGTAATCGTAAGCGGGTATCTGCTGGGCTCGATCCCGGTGGGACTGCTGGTCGTGCGCGCGGCGACCGGGCGGGATGTGCGCCAGGTCGCCAGTGGGCGCACTGGCGGCGCCAACGTCCTGCGGGCCGCCGGGTCCTGGGCAGCACTACTGACGGGATTGGGCGATGGTGCGAAAGGGCTGCTGGCCGTGTGGCTGGCGCGGGCAGTCGGGGGGACGCCGGTAGTCGAGGCACTGGCCGGCCTGGCGGCTGTGGTCGGCCATAACTACTCGATCTTCATCGGCTTCAAGGGGGGTGCCGGAACCGCGACCACCGTCGGCGGGGCCATCGGCCTGTGGCCCTGGAACGGCGCTATCCTGATAATCGTGGGGGCGGCTGTGATCGCGGCCACGCGCTATGCCTCGGTGGGCTCCATCACCGTCGCGTTGGTACTACCGGCCATCTACGCGCTACGGGCCCACCTGGCGGGCGCGCCGTGGGCCTACCTGATCCACGGGCTGGGCGCTGCGGCGCTGACGCTGTGGGCGCTGCGGCCCAACATCCGGCGGCTGCTGGAAGGACGGGAGCGGCGGGTGACGTTGTGCAGGAGAGTGTAGATTGAACAGACTGGGCACTACTTGGTGGGCACTGCCAGGATGCCGATGACCCCCGCACCGGCGTGGCAGGCCAGCACTGCCCCTGTCTCCCGCACCCAGATGCGCTCCCTGGGGAAACCGATGCGCTCCGCTAACCGGTCGGCCATCTCTTCTGCGATCTCCTGCGCGCGTGTGTGCACCACCGCCAGGTGCTCCAATGGCCCCAGTTGCTCGACCTGGTTTGTCACGCGCTTCAGCGCGCTCCGAAACGAGCGGGCCGCGCCCATCAACCGCAGTTGCCCCTCCACCACATTGATGGTGATCTTGATATTGAGCGCCCGCGCCATCCGGTCCGCGACAGCGATGAACCCATCGGCCCGGCCCCCACGCCGCAGATTTTCCAGCGTATCCAGCACTATCGTCAGACACATCCGCGCCCGTATGTCCTCCAGCAGCGCGAGAATCTCCTGCATTGAGCGCCCGGCCTGCGCAGCCTGAGCCGCTGCCAGGGCCTGCAGCCCCAGGCCCAGGGAGAGCGAAAGGGAATCGAAGACCTTCACCACCTCGCCGAAGCGTTGGGCGGCCAGACGGGCTGCGTTAAACGTGCCACTGTGCTTGCCGGTGATAGTCAGGCACAGCACCTGCTTCCCCTGCGCGACCAGTCGCCCAAAGACTTCCTCGAACGTGCCGACCGATGGCTGGGAGGTCTGAGGGTGGTGTGGCCCGGCGGCTTTCTCCCAGAAATCCTCCACCGACAACTCCCCATCGTAGTAGACCTCCGTCCCAAAGCGCACGATGAGTGGCACCACTGCGATCTTAAGGCGCTCCACCAGCCGTTGTGGAAGGTCACAACTGCTGTCGGTCACGACCCGTATAGCCTGTTCTGTCTCAGTCTTTTCCACTTTTCTCCTCCTCGTATCACGATACTCGATACTTGACACTCGATACTCGATACTTGATACTCGATACTTGACGTCCAGCATCCAATCTCTACTCTCCATTCTCTACTCTCTACTCTGGTCGTCCGAGCACGCCTGTCCAGCGTATCAGCCGCCCCAGCCAGGAGAACTCCAGGTCAATCGCGGCCTCGGGACATATTTCGTGGCAGCAGTAGCAGCGGATACAGCGCTCGTCGTCCACCACGGCCAGCCGATCCACGATGGTGATGGCCTGCCGGGGACAGATGCGCACGCAGGTGCCACAAGCTGTGCAGTGGCCACGTTGGGGGACGGGACGCGGGGTAAGCGCATCGGTCGCCAACTGTGAAAGCCAGCCGCGACCGGTGCGTCTCGTGGCCGCCTGGGTGGTACTGGGCAGGCGGAAATCGGGCACGGCGACCTCGGCCACTGGAGTGCCTGCCACCGTGATCTCCATCGGCCACCACCCGTGCCGTGCCGCCGCGCGGAACAGCGGTAGCCGGTCGGGGTCCAAACCGATGATCTGGCAGACGACCGCATCCATCGCCACGGCATCCTGGCTGGCCAACAGCACGCCGACCCGCCGGGGACTTCCGTGCAGGCTGGGGCCGTTCCCCTCCATCCCCAATACACCATCCATCACGAAGAGTGCCGGCCGGACGCAAGCCACGATGTCGAGCAGCATGTCGCAGAAACGGTCCAGGTCGGCCAACTTGGAGTGGTAGCCGGATTTGGTCAGGCCAGGCACCAGTCCAAAGAGAATTTTGGTTGCGCCAGTAATGGTGGTGAGGCCGTGCGTCTTCAGTTTAGGGAGTGCGATAATCACGTCGGCTTCCTGCCATACCTTCAGCAGATCGAGCCGCTTGAGCAGCACGCCGTCGGGCGTGGGCACCTGGATGGCGGCGGCGTCGTAGTGTAGTGGAACTCCTGTCCGCTCGGCCACTTCTTTCAGGCCGGTATCACGATACAGGCGGCGCATGCCGGGTGGGTTGTGCAGCGGGCCACCGGGGCTATCGGCGATGAAGGGTTCTCCCCCGGCCTCCCGCACCAATTTTATCATCGCCTCGACGATGGCGGGGTGGGTCGTGATCGCTCGCCCCGGCCAGGCCGGTATCAACAGGTTGGGCTTGAGCAGCACGCGCTGGCCTGGCTCGACGAACGCGCTGATGCCTCCCAATGGTTCCAGCAGCCGGTGCAGGGCGGCCTCGAGTTCGGGCAGATCGTAGGTGGGACAACGGGCAAGGCTTACCATTGGCATATCAGAATTGTACTACGTCCCGGCAGAAGGGCAAGCGAATGTGATCCAATTCCTTCACCTGCCTCGGGGGGATACAATTTTGGAGCAATCTGCTAATGTGATATAATCAACAGTTGATATACATGATAACCCCGTCACTGACCATCGGTATCGAAGAGGAGTACCAGATTATTGACCCTGCCACGCGGGAGGTGCGCTCCTACGTGCAGCGGTTCCTCGAGCAGGGTCAGACTGTGCTGCCCGATCAGATCCGCCCTGAGTTCCTGCAATCGCAGGTGGAGGCGGGTACGCGCATCTGCCACGGTATTCAAGAAGCGCGCCGTGAACTGCTCCGCATGCGCCGCTCGATCTGCGAACTGGCCGAACGCGAGGGGTTGTGGGTAGCGGCGGCGGGCACACACCCCTTTTCCTCCTGGGCGCGTCAGGAGGTCTCCCCCTTTGGCCGCTACCCCGAACTGGCCCGTTTCTTGCAGGACGTGGGACGGCGGCTGCTGATCTTCGGCATGCACGTCCACATCGGCATCGAGGATCGCGAACTGCTCATCGAGGTGATGAATCAGATACGCTACTTTCTGCCCCACCTCCTCGCCCTCTCGACCAGTTCTCCCTTCTGGCACGGCCGCGATACAGGGCTGAAGTCCTACCGCAGCGTCGTCTTTGAGAGCCTGCCTCGCACCGGCATCCCCCCACAATTCGGCTCCTACGCCGACTACCGCAGTTATGTGGATACGCTGCTGGCGACGGGCAGCATCGCCGAGCCCACCCACATCTGGTGGGATGTGCGTCCCAGCGAGAAGTTCCCCACGCTGGAGATACGTATCCCCGATATGTGCACGCGAGTGGACGAGACGCTGTGCCTGGCCGCGCTGGTACAGGCCACCGTGGCCAAACTGGTGCGCTTGCGGCAGGCCAATCAGACCTGGCGTCTCTACCACAAGCACCTGCTCGACGAGAACAAGTGGCGTGCGGTGCGCTACGGCATCGCGGGGAAACTGATTGATTTCGGCAAGACGAAAGAAGTGCCGCTCCCGGCGTTGGTCGAGGAACTGCTGGCATGGGTGGACGATGTGGTGGACGAACTGGGAAGCCGGGCGGAGGTTGAATACGCCCGCACCATACTGCGCCAGGGCACCAGCGCCGACCGCCAACTGGACGTCTATCGCCGGACAGGGAACTTCCGGGCCGTGGTAGACCAGGTGGTGCAGGAGACGCAGGAGGGGCTGGAGTGATCTGGTGGTGCTTCAGCCCTGTGCAATTGACACTTTCCTGACAGCATGTTATGATGCGTGATGCGTAAAACGCGAAACGTGATCTTACCTTACGTTTTACGCACTGCGTCTCACAGTGCCTTCAGAAGGAGTCGAAATGACCGGTATAAAACTGTTCACAGTGCGCGGCATTGAGATCAAGATGCACGTCACCTTTCCATTGATCCTGGTGTGGGCCGCCGTGCAGTTCGGGTTCCTGAGTACGGGAGGTTTCTCGCTATCAGGAGCCGCCTTCGGCATCGCCGTCACGCTGTTCTTGTTCATCTGCGTCGTGATCCACGAACTGGCACACAGCCTGGTGGCGATGCGCATGGGCTTCCCGGTGCGTGACATTGTCCTCCTGCCGTTGGGCGGCCTCGCGCAGATGGAGCGTATGCCCGAGCGCCCGGCCCAGGAGTTCCTCATGGCCATCGCCGGCCCACTGAGCAACGTCGCCATCGCCGTGCTGTTGACCGTAGCCGGCCTTTTACTTGGCATAGATGTGCGA
>DAOUEC010000184.1:0-3967 GCA_034430655.1 Anaerolineae bacterium | reverse complement strand
GTATGTGCACTTTTATGGGGCAAGATGAGACGCCAGGGAAGCCAACATGGGTCAATGTCCCATAGACAAGGCTTTCGAGAACGAGTATACTATATCTTGAGCGTCAGATGCTGGCACCCAGGGTTCGACAGCGACGAAGGGTGAACATCGGGAAGCCCAACCACGTTAGCCGATGTCGGAAATAGAGCGACAACTGCACATTCTGGAAGCACTGGAGCGGGAACCGGCGACGACCCAGGCTCGCCTGGCCGCCCAGTTGGGCATGGCCGTGGGCAGCGTCAATTGGTACCTCAAACGGCTGATCCGCAAGGGGTACGCCAAAGTGACGCAGATGGAACGCCGCCGGCTGAAGTACTTCGTCACGCCTCAAGGGCTGGCCCTGAAGGCCCGGCTGACGTCGGAGTACATGGAAGTCTCGCTGCGGGTCTATCGGGAGTTGCGCCAGGCGGCTCGGGAGGCACTGGCCCAGGTGCGTGGGGCCGGCTACAATGCAAGTGAAACGCAAGTGAAACGCTGGGAATGTCGATTCCGAGTTATCATATTAACGCTGGACTACGAGTTAGAACCATGAAGGTCTTGTTCTTGAATCCCGCTTTTGGCCACGGCTTTTGCAAATCAGCCCGGTGGTTTGCCAAGTCACGAGGACGGGTGCAACGGCATCCCGACTACCTCTGCCAGGCTATAGCCGTGCTCGAAGAGGCAGGACATAATTGCCGGTTCATTGATGGGGCAGCCAAAGATATGTCGTTGGAGGAGACACAGGCTGAAGTCGAGGCTTTCCGACCAGAGATGGTGGTGATCCAGGCGACGACTCCATCAATCTACTCCGACCTGGGCTACGCCCGGATGTGTAAGGATACGCTGAGCAACGACTGTCTGACGGTGATGGTCGGCGCTCACATCTCAGCCGAGCCTGATGATACGCTGCAAAAGTCTGATGGGTCCCTTGACGTGGTAGCGCGAGGGGAATATGATTATACACTGCAGGACATGGCAGACGGCTTGAGCCTGGAAGACATCACAGGTATCTCTTATATAACCAACGGGAAAGTTATCCACAATCCATCCCGACCGCTCATTGATAACCTGGATGAACTTCCTTTCCCCGCCTGGCACCACATTGACCCCTATCACTATCCCGACGCTGGAAAATTGTATCCCTTCATCACCCTGATGGGCGGGCGGGGCTGCGAAGGGCGCTGCACGTTTTGCCTTTTCCCACAGGTGATGTACGGACAGCACTATCGAACGAGGTCTCCAGAGCGGGTAGTGGACGAGATTGAATATGATCTAAGGCTGTTTCCGTTCTTAAAAGAGATCATGTTTGAGGATGACACGCTGACCCTGAAGCAACATCTGCCCCGGCTGCAGGCGATCTGCGAGGAAATGTTGCGACGAGGGATCAAGATTCCCTGGAGTGCCAATGCCCGGGCGGATCTAAGAGACCTGGAGACATTGCGGCTGATGAAGCAGGCCGGCTGCCGCATGCTGTGCGTAGGATTCGAGTTCGGCAATCAGCAGATCCTGAACAACGTGCGCAAAGGGATCAAACTGGAGCACATGCGGGAGTTTGCGGAGGCGACCAGGAAGGTAGGCATCAGGGTGCATGGCTGCTTTATGATCGGTGGGCCGGGAGAGACGAGAGAAACAGCCCGGCAGACAATAGAGTTTGCCAAGAGCCTGCCCGTTGATACGGTGCAGTTCAGCGGCGTGTGCGCCTATCCCGGCACGGAGTACTACAACTGGGTGAGGGAGAATGGCTACCTGGTGCCCCAGGACTGGCCGCAGTGGGTGGATGAGAACCTGGAGCAGCGGGCGATTATTAGTTTCCCGCAACTGTCGGTGGATGAGATTAATGACTTGGTTGATCAAGGGTTGAAGGAGTTCTACTTGAGACCCGGTCAGATGCTGAGGATGCTGCGAAACATAAGGTCATGGGCCGATGTGAAGACCAAGTTGCATGGGCTGATGAGTTTTGTGGATTACTTTGGCAGGTCGTGATGGGCATTGAGCGCGAGGGCTTCTTCCAACAACTGGACACCGTTTACCAGCAACCTGGTCACCTCATGCAACGCAAGATGGAACTGGTAAAGCAGGTAGTTCGACCAGGCGAACGGTTGCTGGACGTCGGCTGTGGAACAGGGGAAGCCCTTGTCCAAATGCAGGATCGCTTTGAGCATGTGGTAGGATTGGACGCTAGCGCATCGGCGGTGAAGTACTCCCGGAAAAAAACGGGCAACAGGAACGGCGTGGAGTTGATACAGAGCAGCGCATTCGAGCTATGTTTCCGGGCAGAGGCTTTTGATTGTTGCCTGTTGCTGGACGTGCTGGAGCATCTGGAGCAGCCACACTTGGCTCTGTCACAGATAGTGCGTGTTTTGAGAGAGGGCGGTCAACTCATTGTGACTGTGCCTAACTGGATGAACTGGATTACAGCCAGATTGCTTGGACTGAATTCAGAGCACCGCGCCTTTCACACACCCAGAGGATGGAAACGACTAATTGAGAATGCCGGGTTCCAGGTCGATTCCTACCGGGCGGTACGGCTACCGTTTATTGAGGGAGAGTTTTGGGCCAAGAAGCTGCCCTATCTGGGCATGTGTATTGTGCTGGCGGCGGAGCGTCGGGCGGGAGGATGAAGACACGGAGACGTGTGCGGGTGGTGCTGGGTTGGCTGGTTGGTCTGTTCATTCTTTACCTCATTTTCCGACAGGTGAACATCGGCCAGGTGGCAAGCTCTTTGCGAACAGCTTCGGTTGAATTGCTAGCACTATCTGTGGTTCTAGCGCTGACAGCTCATTCTCTGCGGGTACTCAAGTGGTATATTGTGTTGCGTGACCAGTACAATAGCCTAGAGGTGGCTGCATTGTTCTTTGCGTCCAAAGCCTTCGGCGACCTGTCTCCAGCCAGATTGGGTGAGTTTGCTCCCCTGTTGTCCGGTAAATATCGCGGCGGAAAAGTAGCGGCACTGGTGCTTACAGATCGTTTTTTCGAGGCCTATGCCACACTGTTCTTTGGAACCATAGGCATCTTGTTGCTCCGTTTTCGCGACACGCGCATCATTGCCGGTGGTGTGGCCATCTTTCTGGCCCTGTCTGTAGCCTTCGTGCTGCTGACCAGTGTACATTTTTGGGAAAAGATGCAAGAGAGTCTTAGCCGGCGGCCAGTGCTGGACAGGGGTTTGCGTATCGTTGTGGCTGTTAGTCGTGGCTTTGTCACCTTCAAACACCTGTCGTGGATGCTGTGGCTGATCTCGATGATAGCCACGGCTCTCGGTTTGTTTTTCTTTCAAGCGCTCTTTTTGAGTGTAGGCGTTCGAGTTAGTTGGCCACTGGCGGCGACGATGGCCGCTGTGGCCGCGATAGCATCATTGATTGCCTTCACACCATGGGGCCTGGGCATCATCGAAACACCGCTATGGTGGCTTGGCAAGCTGTATGATCTTCCACCCACGGGCCTGGGCGCGTTCTACGTGCTGGCCAGGGCGATTTCCATCCCATTGCCCTGGCTGCTACTTTCCGGTGCTTTGCTGATACAAAGGCAGTTGAGCGTTTGGAGGAAGGGTGATGAATGACTTGGACAGAAAAGTCAGGATACTGTGGGTGGATGCGGTGGACTATAGCATTGAAGTGGAAAGCCGCTATCAGCCTTTGGGTATCTTCTACATCATAGCTCAACTCCAGAAGAGATTTCGACCTAGCCTCCTAGAATTCAGAGTTGTCAATAGGGATGTGGAGAAGGAGTTGTCGTCTTTCAAGCCTCACATAACAGCCATCTCAAGCGTGTCCCAGAACTTCGATCTGGCCAAGAAATACGCTCGGATGGCTAAGGCCAGTGCATCCGTCACAACTTAATGAAATGATGTCTGTCAGTGGTCAGAATAGCGTCAAATGGGCAATTGAACAGCCTGTTTTCGTGCCTGGAGTGAACCGAACGCCTGATTTAGTCAGAAATCTAGGTCTGGCTG
>DAOUEC010000183.1:0-1825 GCA_034430655.1 Anaerolineae bacterium | reverse complement strand
GAGGATCTGTAGAGCTGTCCTGTCGCTGAAGCTAATGCCGGCCACTTCGTCAAAGGCGACCACGTCCCACAGCCCCACCAGGCCCACCCGGCGCGTGCTCATATTGTAGAAGAGATTGGCCACGGTCGTCTTGCCGCCGGAGATCAGGATGGCATAGGGTGATAGATCGCGATAGACGTACGACTTGCCGGTGCCCCTGGGACCCAGTTCGATCAGGTTGTAGTTGCGCTGGATCATGGGTACCAGGCGCATCAAGGTGAGCAGTTTGACCCGCCGCTTGAAGGCGGACGGCTCAAACCCGATCGAGCGGATCAGCAGGTCGAGCCACTCATCGGTCGTCAGTTCACGCCGCGCGGCGCAGTAGTCGTCCAGGCTGAACGCGGCCACCTGAATCGGTCTGAGATCCGTGATGAAAAAAGGCCGCGTCTTGCCGCCGACCTCCTCGTCAGGACGAAACTCGATGTCCACCTGGGTCCACACGCCTCCCTCCAGCAACCGCTCGTAGCGCCGCACGAAGGTATCGGGGACGTGAACGAAGCGGTTGCCGAAATTCACCACCTCAGCCCAATACTTGGTGCCGTCCAGGCGCACCAGCACTTTGTCAATGTACCGCTGCTGGCCCCGTTCCTTCACCCGCGACTGGGCCTTCATCGCCTCGTCGGGCCGGATGATGTGGTCGGCCAGGGTATTGTGCACCAGGCGCAGGCCAGCCTCTACCGCGATGGGATCGTCCGTGGCACAGTACTTGCCCAGCAAGTACTCCAGCACGTACGTCGGCACGTTGGCCCCCACCTTTACCTGGCGCACCAGGTCCTTTCGCACCACCTTGCCCGCAAAGATCTCGTTTACCTTGCGATCCAGTTCCGACATCTTGTCACCTCGTTCCTCTCACCAACAACCTCAAGGCTTGGTCCGTTCTCATAATGAGATGGAGAACGGAACACGGTCCAGACGCGCCAGGCTGACGCCGGTGGTCGCGTCCAGCAGGTAAACCGTCACCTCGTCTACGGATGGCGTCGTTTTCGTCTCCGTGATCATAAGCGTGACGGTGTTGTTGGCAATCGCCCGGGGCTCGTCAGCATCCAGCGCCAGTTGGACGTCCCTGGTCGCCTCCTGGAAGCCGTAGGAAGCAGACACTGGCACGGAGATAGATTGGTCACCAGCCCGCACTTCGACCCGGATCGCCGGTGGCTCGATTGGCAACAGCTCTTCCGAGCGACCCTCGACCGTGACGGATAGAAACCGCGTGGATATGGTCTGGCTGCCAAGCGTAAGCATCCACTGCACGCGGGCGGCTGCGGCTGGCGCCCGAGCGACCGCCGGGTGGACGGTCAGCACCGGCACCACCAGTTCTGGCAATGACAGGCCGCCGTGGAAATACTCCATAGCGCCGCCTTTCACCTTGAAGCAAGACAGGTTCCACGGGGTGGCGATCTCGAGTTCGCCGCCGATGCCAAAGGCAGAAAGAGGTGCGCGCAGGAGAGCGGGCGCCTCCGCGCCACCCTGGCCGACCCACACCCGCCGCTTGAGGGTCGCCGTCTTGCCTCCCGGTGCGTCGATCCTGTCGCCGGTGGTCAGCTTTTCGCCGAAGAGATAGCCGTGATCCGCGCTGATGACGACCGTCTCGATTCCCAGGGCAAAGAGCGTCTTGATTGCCCGCCGAAGCTGGTTGAGGACATCGTCCAACATGCGACGGGCAAGCGCCGGGTTGTTTTCGCACAGGCCATCAATCTCTTCCGTTGCCGTGACCACGACTATGTCGGCCGACTCGATGGCCTGGCTCAAGGGAGTGTCCGAAAGCGGCGCCAACTGGTCCAACCTGGCC
>DAOUEC010000182.1:0-4450 GCA_034430655.1 Anaerolineae bacterium | reverse complement strand
GTCGGCGAATGTGAGATCGCTTTCTCCGTCCGCTTTGCCCGTGAACGTGATCGTAGCCACCTGAGCCTGGGTGACATCCAGCGTCGCATCCGCTTCCTGCAGGAAAGCGGCGAACTCGATGGTGCCGCCGCTTTCACTGTGCTGCACCACTTTGGCGTTGCCGGGCCACATCGACCCCTTCTCGACACTGACGAAAGTGAGAACAGTGTTATCATACGTCAGGTCGAACTCAACACCGTTGAACCCGCTTGACGTCATCATCACGTCGACGGTCACGTTCTTACCGACTTCCACCCAACCGTCGCACGGGTCAACCCAGAGGCTAGTTTGGCCGAAAGACAGGGCAGCAGTGCATTCTCCGCCAACTTCGGGGTAGTGGTTGCCACTGGAGTAGACCCAACCGCCGCTAGTGGCATCTTGAGTGTCACCAAGCCAGTAGGTAGCGTAGTTGATCTTGGTCTGGTAGGTGGTCTGGTCCACTCGTGCGAGAGACATCACCGCGTAAGCAGTGGATTGCCAGTCTTCGTCGTCTGTGTTGGCTCCGTAGCAGTAGCTAAAGGCACCGCCAGGGTACTGGCAATCCAACAGCAAGGTCAGCAGACCAGGGATCTTGTCCATATGGACATCAGCGGCCACGAACGCGTCAATGAGACCGCTTATCCCCAAGGAATACCAGTAGTAGTCTTGGTTGCTATAGGTGGGATCCCAGCCGTTATTCTTGTTGGTTGTCAGATCAAAGTAGCCAGGATTCTGCTGATAGCTATCCTGATAAACCACTCCGGCCATATCGTCCGCAGCCTGGGCATAGTCATAGGAATCGGAGGGATAGCGGTCCTCCAACATCTGTGCCGCAACCACCCACGCCCCGATGTCCCACGGGATGATCCCATTTTGCAATCCTTGGGTTACGCCGCGGACGTTACGTATGTACTCAGCAAAGGCCGTGGCTGAGCCGTAGGATCCTATTCGGGCGTCAAACTTGGCTTTGGCAGCATTCTTGTAAATGTCCGCTGTCACTCCGGACAGGTTCTGGAACCGCATCAGGAAGACAAGGTCGGCAGCCGAATCGATGTCTGCATCTCCGATCATGTACGTTGCAGCATCCTGCATGGCCGTCATGTACGACGCATCGCCCGTTTCCAGGTAGGCGTAGTACAGTCCCATTGCCGTGGCACCGTAGATGTTCGTTGGGCTTGCGCTGGCAGAGTGGATGAAGTCAGGAGAAGTTAGACGCCAGTCCCAACCACCGTCCTCAAGATCCACATCCGAGTCTCCATTCCCGGCATTGTCTTCCGTCACGTCTGCCTGTGCGTGCTTCAGATAATCGGCGCCGGCAATCAGTGCGGCGTCCACGTCAACCGGATGGCCAGCAGCAGTAGCAGCCAAACTAGCGCCGAGCGAAGAGGAGCTTCTTGTAACAGATTGTGACATTGGATCTGCGTCGAATGGAGATGCTATTGGATGATCGTTTTGGTCAGCCCACACTGTTCCAGCAGCCGCAACCAAAATGGCCACCAACAGTACCAGTGAGGTCAGTGCTAGTCTGAACTTCCTTACATTCGTTCTCATTTCTGTTTCTCCTTTTGTGATGACTCTACTTGTACCGGATACTGGATACTTGATACTGGATACTCGATACCACGGGGCTTCCCGACTGCCGGTACAGCCCCTCGGATACCGTCGGCTAAAACAGAGAAATGTGCACTAGTCTCACCTCCTTTTCCCTTCGGCCAGGGCGCCCTGTTCCCCGTGCGACGTCTTGAGGAGGACGCACGGGATGCTCCACCACCCGATGCCCCGGCCCCGGTCCGCTTACGCTTTCCCGGGCGGCCTGTCTGGCCCGCCCGTTTCGGAGCGGGCGTCACCGGAAACAAACAAGACTCACGGAGCGGAAACCTCCGTGAGTCCGATTGTAGTATACTTGGACTGTACGGGGTGCTCCGCCACCCGGTGCCCCCAGCGCTGGTGGTGCCGGCCACCCAGGGCTGGGTATTTCAGGAACCTAAGTTCCGATGTGGTCTCCTGCTAACAAGCAACAAGCCACCATCCCCTATTTCTACAGAGACGGTGGCCTCTCGTTCCCTTCCCGACCCTCCTTCGTAAGAACATAGTATGAGCAAGTTAAATGACTACCCCATTATAGCACGTAGAGGTGGATTTGTGGTCAGGAATCTCCTAGAGTTTCCTTAGAACCTGCGGGGAGCCTGGGGGGTAGACGTAGGGTGGCGGCAGGGAGCGCCAGGTTATCTGGCCTGCCCGCTTCGGAGCGGGCGTTACCGAAAACGAACAGTGCTTGCGGCCAGCGCCCCCCCCCATCAGCCATAAAGGGGACACGGATTGCTTCGATTAAACTCAGCACAAGCAACACGGATCATACGGATATACACAGATAAAGATAGAGAATCCGTTTCATCTGCGTGTATCCGTGTGCTATTTGTGCCTGTTTTGGTGAAGGGCCTGGGCAGTAACGCAAAATGTGGTATAATAAGACTGCACCGGGTGCTCCGCCACCCGGTGCCCCAGCCCCGGTGGTGCCGGCCACGCGGGGCTGGTTCTTTCGGGAACCTGAGTTCCCTTGCCGTCCGCTAACAAACAACAAGCCGCCACCCCTCACGCTTACAGGGACAGCAGCACTTTGTCTCTTTCGCAGCCCTCCTTTCGCAAGAGCCTACCCTGGGAAGAACCACGTCACGATACGATGGAATCCCACCTATGCAACGTTAATTGTACCAGAAACTGTGCTGCTTGTCTGTAGGGAAAGTTTGACAATTGGTGTGGGGAAAGTTTGACGATGGTGCGATGGCCGGTCGAAGGTGGGGTTATTCCAGTGGGATCAGTCCTTGCCGGATGGCGAACTTGACGAGGCTGGGGAGATCGCTGATGCCCAACTTCTGCATCAGGCGGCTGCGGTAGGTCTCAACCGTCTTGTGGGAGAGAGAGAGGACGCTGGCGATCTCTGCGCTCGACTTGCCTTCCGCGACGAGTTGGAGGACTTGCCGCTCACGCGGGCTGAGGCGCGCCAGTGGGCTCGTCGTTTCGGCGGCTTCGCGCTGGTGCACGTAGTTGTCAATCACCTTGTCCGAGATCTTCTGGCTCAGGTAGCGATGGCCGGCCTGGACGGTGCGGACGGCGTTGACTACCTCAATGCCGGCCGATTCTTTCAGCAGGTAGCCGCGTGCCCCGGCCTGCAACGCCCGAAAGATGTGCTCGCTCGTATAGTGCATCGAGAGGATGACGACCTGGGCCGACGGGCAGCCCTCGCGAATCTGCTGCGTCGCCTCGATGCCGTTCAGTTCGGGCATGGCGATGTCCATGACCACCACGTCGGGGCGGAGACGTTCCACCTGGTGCACCGCCTCGTGCCCGTTGGCCGCATCTCCGACCACTTTGATGTCGCCTTGCGCCTCCAGCAGAAGCTGCAGCCCGTCGCGGACGACGGCGTGGTCGTCAGCCAGGAGGACAGTGATGGTCATCGCGCTACCTCCACGATAACCCGCGTGCCCTGCTGGGGTCGGGACTCGATGCGACAATGACCGCCTACTGCCTCGGCCCGCTCGGTCATGGTGATCAGCCCCCAGCCCCGGCGTCCGTCGGGCCTGGTCAGTTGCGCCGGGTCGAACCCGACTCCGTCGTCGGCGACGACCAGACGCACGGCTTCGTCGTCCGCTGTCAGCGTCATGGTCACCTGTGTGGCCCGTGCGTGCTTGGCCACGTTGGTCAACACCTCCTGGGCGATGCGGAACAGAGCGTTCTCGACCGGCGCAGCCAGCCGGGGCACCGGTTCCTCACCCTGCACCGTGACGGTGACCCTTGTCCACGAGGCAAACCGTTCACCGTACCAGTGCAGCGTGGCCACCAACCCGTAGTCGTCCAGCATCGGCGGCCGCAGGTCGGCCATCACGTCGCGGATGCGCTCCACCGTCTCCTCCACCAGTGCCAGCGAATCGTCCAGGCGGGAACGTGCCAGCACTGGCGTCTTCTCGGGCATGTGTGTCCGCACCAGATTCAGGTTGATGCCCAGCGCAGTCAGGTTCTTTCCAACCTGGTCGTGCAACTCCCGTGCCAGCCGCTGCCGCTCGCTCTCTTCGGCCTCTGCCAGCCGCGCTGTCATGGCGCGGAGTTGTTGTTCCTTCTGCCTGACCGACTCATACAGCCGGGCCTGCTGGATAGCAATCGCCAGTGAATTGGCCACCTCCCAGGCAATGTCCGCGTGTTCGAGCACAAAGGAATCCGGGCTTTCCGTCCACAGGTTCAGGGAGCCGATCAGTTCACCCTGGGCGATGAGGGGCACGCAGACACCGGAGCATAGTCCCTCATCCTGCAGGGCTTGGATGGTTGGCGATTGTTGGGGGAAGTTCGGGAGACTCTCCACCACGTAAACCTGGCCGTGGCGAAGTTCATCGAACCACCTTGCGTCCAGCGAGAAGCGCTCTCTCTCCCCCTGTCTGGC
>DAOUEC010000181.1:0-4150 GCA_034430655.1 Anaerolineae bacterium | reverse complement strand
TCCACGGTGTGGCGAAATCCCGTGCTTCAGGATTCAACTTCGACATCAGGCACCTCCTGGCTTGTTTTCACCCATAATACCTGATTCTCGCCTGATGTCCATAATTCGTAAAACAATTGAACAGTATTGGGCTAAATGGCGTAACCACGCGAATGGGCTGCTCGTCGTGTAGCGCGCGGAACAAGCCTGCCTCCTCGTCCCAAAAGTCCTCGATCATCCGGCGCACGATCGCTGCGGCGCGGCGGCGCCACATCGCGCCTTCAGCCTCCATCCCCAGCGCTTCAGCCATGACCGCCAGTGAACCCATCTGCACACAAAGGTAGGTGTTCAAGTCAGGCGATTCGACTGGCATCCCGTGATCCCACAGCGGGCTGTCGTCCAGACCAGAGGAGTAAGGGTGGTTATATTGCGCCAATCCGTCTACGTCATCGTCGTTCATGCTAAACCACCAGGCGTTCCAGCGTACCAAAGGCACGTAGATCTCTTGCAAGAAGTCCAAGTCGGGGTCCGTTTCGTGCAACTTGAGCGCCGCCCAGGCCAGGATCGGCGGCTTGGTGACCTCGGCGCGTATAGGATGGTCAATTTCTGCAATGACGCCTTCATCGTAAACGGCGTCCGGCAGCATGCCGCTGGGGAGCTGGTAGGCCAGCATGGCGCGGATTTGGTTGCGCGCCAGTTCCGGGTCAATGTGGCGATAGGCCAAGGCGTGCATGGCGCTGTCCCACAGCCACAGCCCCACGTAGTTGATCTTGGAGGGCGTCATCGCTTCGTAGGCCACATACCCCCGCGGGCTGATGAGGTTGTTCGCCATAATCCACCAAGCATAAGCGTAGGTGAGACGATATCGCTCATCCACGGGCGGAGCACGGCTAAACCAATCGTGCCAACGCGCCTCAGCAGCGGCGCAGGAGGCGGAGAACGGCAACACGTCGAAGGGCAGATCTGTGCTATCATGGACTGTTAATATGATCGTACAGTCGTTACCAGCCCGGACGATGAACTCGACGGTGTAGCCATCCTCGTCGGGTGTGATCCGGTTGCGGACGGATTCTCCATTGCTTGTGTAGACCAGGTTGTGGACAGCCTTGAACGCGCCTCCATGTTCAGTCTCTTCCCAGAACTGGGGCGAAACGTGGAATCGCAGGCCGGTGGTCACCTGCGGTGGCAGACCGAAAGCGAGCGTGCGGCTATCTTGAAAGACCAGCCCGAAGTCACCCACCCGAGTATGAAAGTACAGGGCATGTGGATAGGTCACAACGTCAAAGTCGAGCATCTCGCCCTCTTCGTCCACCAGGCAAAGGTCACGAATGAACGGGGGACGGCATCGGTATGTATCCGGGCCAGGCTGAAGCCCAGTCAGCCGCTCGGCCAGTTTTACCAGCAGCCGACTTTGCCGACGTGTCTGGAAGACCAGTAGGCGCGAACCTCGGTCGCTGAAAGGTACTGTGGTAACATCAATGCGGTTTCTAAGCAAGCTGAGATGGGGAGATGTCATTATCTCGTTCACAATCCTATTCCAGGTACGCAAAAGACAATGTCGCTCAATAGCAAAGCACACACCCTGTCGAGAATCTGGATATTGGCAATTTTACTCGTAGTAACGACTCTAGTCGTTCAAAGTGAGGCCAGAGCGACTAAAGTCGCCACTACGACCCCCATACCTTGCGGTTCACCAGTTGCCATGCCGTAAATGTAGGGAGCTTCAGAATTTGCCAAACTCCAAGAGAGTAAAGACAATAGGGGCCACACCCTGGCCCCTGTTTATCCCTTCCGGCCTCTACATTCGCGACCAGCGGTAGTGATATGGGCGCATACAGAGCCTGGGGGAGTGCCTCAAATCAGCCACGAATTTCACGAATTAACACGAAGAACAGAAAACTAATTAGTGAAATTCGTGTAATTCGTGGCAAAAAAACGCAACCCCGCCTATACTCCCCCAACTCGTAGATACGCTCTAGTGATATCCCTCCAGACCCAATCGGTGTAGTAGAGAGAAGCTGCCGTCTCTCCCCCGTAAACAGGTTGGCGGGTTGGGTGTCGGCAAAGACTGTCAGATCCGCAACCTACCCTTTTACCGAGCCGGCCAGGATGCCGCGCACGAAGTAGCGCTGCAGAGAAAGGAAAACGATCAAGGGCAGGATCATCGAAATGAAGGCCGCCGCCGGCAGCAGATGCCACTCGGCCCCCAGGGAATTCACCAGGTTAGCAACCTTAACCGTCAGAGGGGCCACGGGATCAGTACCTCCCAGGTAAATCAGTGCCACCAGCAAGTCGTTCCAAACCCACAGGAACTGGAAGATGGCCAGCGACGCCAGGGAAGGGACCGAGAGCGGTAAAGCCAGACGGAAGAACGCGGTGAGATGTGATGCGCCATCCAGAAAGGCCGATTCAAAGAGATCGCTGGGCAAGGCGCCGAAGAAATTGCGCAGCAGATAGATGGAGAAGGGAAGGCCATAGCCAATGTGCGCCGCCCAAACGGCCCAGAAGGTACCGGTGATTCCCATCCTGGTGTACATTGAATAGACCGGGACCAGCGTCATCTGCAACGGGACCACCAGCAGACTTACGACGATGACGAACAGGGTCTGACGTCCGCGAAATTTCATCCAGGCGAGGGCATAGGCAGCAAAGGAGGCAATCAGGATCGGCAGGATCGTGGCCGGGATGGAGATAATCAGGCTGTTGCGGAAGGCTCTGTCCAGCCCGCTGGTAGTGATGACCGTGGCATAGTTTTCCAATGTCCATTGCGTGAAATCGAAAGGGGTCTTGAATACAGTCCACCAACCTGTGCTCTTGATAGCCTGTGGCGTGCGGAAGGAACTGACCAGCAGTCCCACAGAGGGCGTCATCCACGCCAGGGCAATCGCAATAACAGCAAGGTGGAGTGGAAACCGCGAGAGTGCTTTGGATATCTTCCGGATCATCGTATGGCCTCCTGTTCTCTGAAGCGTCGAATGTTGATCATCATCGCGGGGACAAGAGCGGCCAGCAGGATCACAGCAATGGCGCTGGCGCGTCCGTGCTGATGATTAATGTACAGTTCCTTGTACATCTGATTGGCGACTACGTTGGTCTTATATCTACCGGCCGTCATCACGTAGACGACGTCAAAGACTTTCAGCACGTTAATCACCATCGTCGTCGTCACGACAGCGATGGTCGAACTTATCATCGGGACAGTGACCCACCAGAATGTCTGCCACTCGTTGGCCCCATCTATCCGCGCCGCCTCCAGAATTTCCGCGGGGACGTTCTTGAGAGCGGCCGAGAGGATTGTCATCGCGAAGCCGGCCCACATCCAGATGGCAACAATGATGAGAGCAAAAGTGGCCGTATCGGGATTGACCAGCCAGCCAACAGCCTTGAGGTTGGGAAAGATGCTGAGCAGCATATTCAGCAGGCCCAATTGGGGACGATAATCGTATACGAACCGCCAGATGACACCTGCCCCGACAAAAGAGATGGCCTGAGGCAGGAAGATGACCGCTTTGGCAAACGGCTCGTACCTGACGCGGTCCACCAACACAGCGATGATCAGGCCAAAGAGCACTGTACAGCCAGTGAACAATATCAACCAGATAAGATTGTTTTTGAAAGCGGTGAGCATCTCGTCGCTGGTGAAAGCATAGACGTAATTCTCGATGCCGACGAAGCCCTCCGACTTGGCGTCCAGGAAGCTGAGGTAGATAGTGTTGAGCGTGGGATAGACCAGGAAAAAGATCAGGAACAGCAGCGCTGGTCCCATGTACAGCCAAGGCAATATGCCACCTCTTCTCATGATGATTCCCCCTTCACCATACCGTAAAGAGGTTGAGGCAACCCACCATGCGGGACGGGTTGCCTCAACCTGTGAGCAGTTCTACTACGGATAAGCCTCTGCCGCAACACTCTCGATGCGTTGGAGCACGGCGTCCAGGTTACCGGGATCCTGGATGTAGTCCAGTGTGCCACCCCAGAAGGCCTCGTTGACGGACGCAGGCATCAGGTCGGAGGCGTCGAAGCGAACCACGTCGGCGGTAGTCAGAATCTCAGCCGCCTGGCGCATGAGCGCGTCGGGATAGAGGTCCAGATTCGCCGTCTTGTTCGGCGAGAGGAAGCCACCGCGCTTCATCCAGATCTCCTGGGCATCAGCCGTGACCAGCCACTCCAT
>DAOUEC010000180.1:0-19439 GCA_034430655.1 Anaerolineae bacterium | reverse complement strand
GAGAACATTGTGTTGCTGAGAAAAGCCCCACTCAGGCACGATTCTGAGCGTGAATCAGGGTCTTGTGCACCACTTTTGCCGCAAAAAGCCACGAATTTAGGGACGGCATTTTCACTCCGACAGACTGCTAGCTTTCATTTATATCAAGCCGTTTTGTCCAAACTCCAATAGTCGGGCCAGCCTACGGATAGGTGGCCTCCGGAGTCGGCCGCTCAAAGTCCTCCGGCATGTTGTAGATTTCGACGATGAAGGACAGGGTGTCCTCAGTCTCAAGATAAGTGTACGTGAGGCCATACCACGTACCACCCTGTAGTACCCCGATCCCCTTGTCCTTGAAGAAGGCCATTGCCTCATCGTAATCATCTACAGCCAAGGCCACATGGTGCAACCCCTCACCGTGTTCCTTTAGGAACTCGGCGTAGATGCTCTTGTCGTCCAATGGCTCGATCAGCTCCCACTCGACATTGCCGACGTTGGTCAAGGCTAGCCGCATGGCGTAGTCTACCCGCTCGTCGCGGATGATCATGTCGCTGACGGTGGACGGGTCGAAAGTGTAGACATCCCATGGCCCGATGCCGTACCCCTCCCAATACTTCTTCATGGCTTCATCCAGGTTTTTGACCACTAAAGCGATCTGCAAGATCCCTTTGAAAATTGGCTTCTCAGCCATCGCCGTTCTCCTTTCAGCACTCAACTGGGGACAGTGGGCAGGTGCCTGCTGTCCTGACGTCTGTCTCCTTGCCTACATCAACCGCTCAACATCTGTGTCACCCCTATTAATCCCTGGTTCTCACCTCCTTTCGCTCAGTGCGCCGCGTCTACAGGAGCGGCCACCCCATCGCGCGGGGCAGTGGAAGCGGCGGATGGAACCCACGCTGGCGAGGCTTTGCCACGTTACGTTTTTTTTGGCAATATGAACGGTTCGGCCTCTGGTTGCACAACCGCTACGCTATCGAACAGGTGCGCGCTTCAGATGGCAACCCACATAGCTCGCTGCGCTGCCAGATTCTGACGGACGTCTTCAACGCGGAGAGCGTCATAGTCAACGTAAGCCAAGGCGCCGCTGGCTGGCATGGACGTGGGCATGTACCGCACATCATCAGCCTACACCACGCCTACCAAGCGCTTCACACAAGCGACAGCGCTAACAGCATCCGGCGCGTAAGCGTCGGCGCCAATCTGGTCGGCGAACTGCTGCGTGATGGGCGAGCCCCCCACAATGACCTTGACCCTATTACGCATTCCTGCGTCCGCCAGGGCTTTCAACACCAGCGGGATGTTAAGCATGGTCGTCGAGAGCAAGGCGGAGATGCCCAGCACATCCACTCCATCGGCGGCAGCCACGAAGGCCTGGGGTGTGACGTCTACGCCGAGGTCCACCACCTCAAAGCCAGCCCCTTTCAGCATCGTACCCACCAGGTTCTTGCCAAACTCATGGATGTCGCCGCTGATAGTGCCTAGCGCCACCCGCCCAATGGGTTCCACACTGGAACCAACCAGAAGAGGCTCCATCACAACCATTGCCTGCCTCATAGCGTTGGCAGCCAGCATCATTTCTGGGATAAAGTACACGCCATCCTGGAAGCGCACACCGACTTCAGTCATGCCCGGGATGAGTGCCTGGTTAAGGATCTCACCGGGCTGCGCACCCTGGAGGAGCAGAGCCTGAACGCCCCGCACTACCTCATCGGTGTTGCCCTCGACCACAGCTTGTCGCAACGCCTCAAAATCCATGCATGACTCCCTGAAGTATGCCTCGGCGTCCGTGAACGCGGCCTCTGCAGCCCGTTAGAAAGAGTGGTCTCTTGGTATGCAGGATGGTTGCACACATCAATCAAACTGGTGCTGTTCACGACGTCCACCGCCAAGATGCGTGTGTATCGGCGAAATACCAGGGGGCACGCTTCGCCTGCGCGCCGGTAACCTCTACACTCTGTCTTGAGCCACCTTAAACTCAAGCGCGGCAAGCTTGCGTTCGAGTTCAGTGATCTTGTCTTCGAGACTGCTGTCGCGGGCCGAGCTCACGCCGCTTCTCCCAAGCAAACGCATGAACTCACGCATCCAGGTTGGATGGTCGAACCATGCGCGGGCGCTCACCATGTTTCCATCGACCACGCCGCCTCCATCGACGAAGGTCGCTCCCGCGCTCTCGACGTCCGGCTGCAAGAATGGGAAAGCCGCGCATTGGCGCCCTTGCAACACGCCTGCTGCTGCCAGGACTAGCGGCGCGTGGCAGAGGTGTGCGACCGGCAAATTGTTGTCAAAGAAGTATCGGACGATGCGCTTCACGTCTGGGTCGTTGCGGATGTACTCTGGCGCACGACCACCGGGGATAACCAACCCGACGTACTCCTCTGGCTTGACGTCGGTAAAGCTTAAATTGGCGTCTACCTTGTAACCCAGCTTCTCGGTGTACGTGTCGAAGCCTTCCTCTACATCGTGCACTACGGTCTGGATCTTCTTGACCGAAGGAGCCGCAATTTCCACTTCATAACCCTCTTCAAGAAGACGCTGGTACGGATACATGACCTCCAGCGCCTCACCACCGTCACCAGTTATCATCAGGATCTTAGACATAGTTTTGCCTCCTCGCATAAGATAGTTATGTGTTACAGTATTATCACCAAGTAGGAGTGTACCCCGCGGAGTGTTATGCAGCGATTCTACAGCTTCACTCCCCAAGGTGTGATGGGGATACGCCCGTACTCCTTTGCATGGCCATACATTGCCTGGATGTTCTCTATCGGGATTTCAGGCTGAATGACGGCACTGGGACCCAAGACAAAACCACTTTCTCGTCCGACTACGTTGATGCAACGCTCGACTTCCTGTTTTACATCGTCCACCGTACCGAAGGGCAACACACTCCGAGCCTGGACACTCCCGAGCAAGATCGGGCGCCGGCCTCTGATCGTCCGCGCCCGTACCAGTTTATCCAGCCTGACCCCAGCATCTTCTTGAAAACCCTGGAAACCAGCAACGCCCATCGCCAGCATCCGATCAATAATAGGTGTCACATCGCCGTCACAATGCCAGATAATGTTAATACCAGCGCGAACGAGTGGCTCCAACGAGTAAGCCAGCCAGGGAAAGTAAATCTCGTCCAGCAGCTTGGGGGAGGCCATCAGCCCGCTGTTATAACAAAGGTCTGAGCCATCATAAACGAAGGGAGGGAGGTCATTCTCAAGGATAGCAGCCGCTATCGCCTCGTTCTGCAAACGTCCTGTCTCAGCCGAATAGCGGAACAGTTTATGGGCCGCATCCTTGTGTGCGCCCAGGAGCATGAAAAAATTCTCGTAGCCAAATTCCAGGTACCACGCGAATTCGCATAAGCCAGCTTCGAACCCAGAGGCGAGCCACAAGATGTCGTCGCCAGTTAGCCGATCTTGCTCACGCGCGCGGGCGAGGTGAATGTGGTAGGCTGCTTCGCTATCAAAGGTCTTCCGCACTTGCTCTGGGCTCGGCAACGAGCCGATTCGTCTGAGCACTGATTCCACATCCGGGTAACGCTGCTTAGCGTAGCGAAACATGGCTTTCACATCCCAGGCCCTGAGCTCCTCATCAGGGGAGAAGGGTAAGGTAAGGATGAAAATAAAGTCTATGCCGAGATTGCGAAAAGCCTCAATGGCGACCTTTCGTTGGTCGGGCGACTTCCAATAATCCTGACCCGAAAGCATTGACAGGGTTTGGCTGGACTCGATTTCGCCGGCGAACAGTGCAACCCGATCGACTGGCTGAAAACTGAGCGCCCGTAGGGCCCGTTCTCTCCCCTTCATGCAGCCGCCTCCGCTACCCGTACACTTCCCGCTCGGCGACTTTGGGATCAACGCCAGGCAAGATGAAGACAGGGTCGATTCTCTCTATAAGATCAAAGCAGCGATAGTATTGACGAAGGCTGGCTTGCATCGTGCCCGATGGGATATGGTTCATTCCCCAGCGCCCTGTCCAGTTGGCAAAGAAGGGTAACATGTCACCAGCCAGCAGGATCGGCCCCACCGCCGTTTCTATCAACACACTCTGAAAGCCTATTGTGTGGCTAGGCATGGCGAAAGCAGTGATACCCTCAATAATCTCGGTGGTGCCCTTGAGTAACCTGGTTCGGTTGAGCGTCTGCATCCATGGCGGGCGGGCTTCAGGTGGTGTATAGAATGGCCGATGAGGGGCAACCGGGTCGAGTGCCTCCACAACCTCATCAGCCTGAACGTAGATGGTTGCGCTCGGAAACAGGTGATTAGCGTGACAATTGGCCCAGTGCAGATGTGTGTTGATGATGATGTCGATGTCCTGTGGCTCGATGCCGTGCTTCCTAAGCGCAGTAATCGGCACCTGGTCCGGAGCTCGGTCGTAGAAATGGTGGAACTGGCGCCCCCAAGTTTCGGGATCGCCGGGTCCGGTATCGACCAGAATCAGAGAGGAGACCCCCTCGATGAGAAACATCCAATACTCGACCTTGATCTTGACTCCCGCATTTCTGGGATCAGGCAGGTAGTAGTGAAAGGCGAGCTCGGCCTCGTCGTAATGTCCAGTGCTTAGCGGGCGGATTGTGTATCTCGTCATCCAAGTATCCGATTCCAGTGTGAATAAGGAACGCTTGGGTGTACTACGCCAGCGTGACGGGGTTGGCGGTCGTTTCTGTGCCGCCTATCCACCGGCCGGACCGCTGCCAAGTTGCGTGCGGGAGCACCCCACCCTGCTCCGGCCTCCTGCGCGTCGCGTAATCCTGTGCGGCTACGAGGCATGCCACTGCCCCTCCAGCCAGCGCGCGACGCCGCCGCCGATCTCCCGCACGCGGGCGACGACCCTCTCTTCGTCGAGCGTCAAGACCTCGCGGTTCTTCATCAATACCCGGCCGTCGACGATCGTCGCCGTCACGTCCCCGCGTCCCACGGCGTACGCCAGGTGAGAATAGACATCGTACATCGGGACTAGGTGGGGCCGATCGAGGTCGACGAGGATCATGTCCGCCCGCTTCCCCGGCTCGAGCGACCCTACCCGATCGCCGAGCCCTACGACGGCAGCGCTCCCCTGTGTCGCCAGCGCCACCGCCGCGCGGGCGCCCACCGCCGTCGAGTCGCCGCTGACCCCGCGGTGGATCTTCGCGGCCATCTGGATCTCACCCCACATGTCCAAGTCGTTATTGCTCGCTGGGCCGTCCGTTCCCAGCCCCACCCGTACACCCGCCGCTAGGAACGCGGGAAGCGGCGCGATGCCCGAGGCAAGCTTCAGATTCGCCTCCGGGCAGTGGACGACGCCAGCTCCCCGCTCAGCAAGGAGCGCAATCTCGCTGGGATCGAGATGGACGCCGTGGAAGAGCACGACCTGCTCATCCAGCATCCCAAGGTGGTCGAGTAGCCGCACGGGTGAATGACCGGTCCTCGCCCGCACATCGGCAACCTCGTGTGCGGTCTCCGAGGCATGGAGACCGAAGCGGGCCCCGTACTCGTCGGCGAGAGCCTTCGCGCGGATCAGATTGTCGGGCGAGACAGTGTAGGTGCCATGTGGTTGCACGCAAATGGAGATCCGCGGGTGGTCGCAGTACCGCTCGAGGAGATCGCGGGTACATGTGAGCGCCTCGTCGAACGACCGCATCGTCGGGCCGCCGCGGTCGAAGAGAACCTCGCCGAGCACGACGCGCATCGCGCTCTCAGTGGCCGCCTCCGCCACAGCCTCCTCGTAGAAGTACATGTCCATGAACGCGGTCACCCCGCCACGAATCATCTCCACTATCGCGAGTAGCGTAGCCCAGTAGACTGTCTCCGGGCGGATGAAGCGTTGCTCCGCGGGCCAGATGAACCGCTCCAGCCATTCCGCCAGCGGTCTATCGTCGGCCAACCCCCGAAACACAGTCGTCGCCGCGTGCGTGTGGGCGTTCACCAACCCGGGCATCACGATCTGGCCCGAAGCATCAAGCATCTCGCGTGGGTGATACACCGCGCCGAGTTGGGCGGAGCGGCCCAGGGCGACGATCTTGCCGTCCCTGACGGCCACCGCGCCGTCCTCGATGACCCGGCCGTCGCCTTCCATGGGGATGACCAGCCCCTTCGTCACCAGGAGATCCACGACTTCGCGGATGGCGTCCGGCATTGCGCTCTCCCTACTTCTCCTCGGGGTCAAAAGACACGCCCAACTTGAGCGGTGCTCGCAAGCCACCGATGCCACACACGACCAGCACGGTGAGGATGTATGGTATCATCTGGACGAAGTGATTGGGAAGCATCCCGCCCTGAAGACGCAGTTGCAGCGCCTCTGCTGCGCCAAACAACAGACTCGCCCCAAAGCTGCCTATCGGCCGCCAGCCACCGACGACGTTCGCGGCGACGGCCACAAAGCCACGACCGGCGACCATGTTTCGTCCGAATAGGGATAACTGACCGAGTGACAATGCCGCGCCAGCTATCCCGCACAACACGCCACTGCTGAGCACGGCAATGTAGCGGATAAGATTGACCTTGACACCCGCCGTTGCAGCTGCCGCAGGGTTCTCTCCCGCCATTCGCAGCCGCAGGCCAAAGGGTGTGTGGTGAAACACTAACCAGGTCAAGACAACTACTGCGATCATCAAGAAGAAGAGAACTCCCTGACCGTCGAGGATCGGCCCGATCACTGGCATACGGGCCAGCCAGTCCCAGTGCAGGGTAGGCAGACCAGCCACCGCATCAGACCTTCCGCGATTGCCCCATACACGCTCAAGCAACACTGGCGTGGTGCCCAACGCCAGGAAGTTGATGCCGAAGCCGGTGATGACTTGATCTGCCTTCAGGCTGATGTCACACACGCCCATGACGAGCGCTAACAGCAGTCCGATCAGCATAGCCACGAATAGGCCCGCCCACGCAGAGCCAGTAAAGTACGACGCAATGACGCCAGCCAACGCTGCCATCAGCATAATCCCTTCCGCCGCCAAGTGAATCACCCCCGATGCTTCGGAGATAGTAATGCCGATGGCCGACAGGGCAAGGGGTGTGGTCTGTCGCAGTGCTGCGGCCACCAGACTGAGCAGCTGGTCAGATGTTAGATACATAGCGAGACCCTCCTGTTACTAATACTGATCTTGGACTATCACAGCTCTGCGCCTCTCCAAGATAATCTGTAGGATGGCGGGAACCGCCAGGAAAATTAGCAACACGCCCTGGATAACCATCACAAAGTCCGCTGGAATCGAGGTAGTGCGGTCCATGACCAGTGCGCCCGTCCGAATGGCTCCCAGAAGCAGTGCCGCCAGTACGATGGTCACCGGGTTCTTGTTCCCTATCAGTGCGACTGCAATACCATCGAAGCCGTAACCCGGAGAGAAGCCCTCGACGAACCGTCGGTGCACGCCCAGCACCTCTCCAGCGCCCCCCATCCCTGCCATCGCGCCGCCAATAGCCATTGCCACAAGCCACACTCGCGTCTGGCTGATGCCCTTGGCTTCCGCCGCCAGGCGATTCAGCCCCACCGCCCGAATCTCATAGCCGAGCACGCTCTGCTTGAATAGCAGGCCGAGCAATATTGCACAACCAATCCCTACAAACAGCGCAATCGTCAGCTGGCTGCCCTGGACGAGGCGGGACAGTTTTGCACTTTCTACGACACGAGCGGTGGCGGGAAGCATCTCACCTGGCGGGTGGAGGGGGTAGTTTGCCAGGTAGCCCGTGATGAGGATGGCGACGTAGTTCAACATGATCGTAGTGATGACCTCGTGGGCGCGGAAGCGTGCCTTCAGAATGGCAGGGACTATTCCCCACAAGCCACCCACAATAGCTGCTGCCGCATATGCGAACAAAACATGCAACCAGTGCATCCGCATAGGGACTCCCTGGATGAGCCCTACCAGCAGGGCGGCCATCGCGCCCAGCAGCAGCTGCCCCTCGCTCCCCACGTTGAACAGCCCGGCCCGGAGTCCGACAGCCACAGAGAGGCCAGTGAAGATAAGCGGTGTGGATCGCGCCAACACGTCGGCGAGAGCGATTGGGCTCCCGAATGCACCGCTCAGCATGGCGCGATAGCCTTCTGGCGCATCGAAGCCAGCGAACTCAATGAGGATGGTCGCCGTAACAAGCGCCAGGACAAATGCCAGGAGCGAGCCCGCAAGGCCCTCGGTCAGGAACTCCACGAGGGTATTTCGCCGGGGCTGATTTTCCTTCCGACTGACCTGGTTCATAGCGTGGTCTTCAATCGCAACCAAATGATTCCCGCGGACAACGCAAGTGTTCTAGGGTAATACTATAGCGGTTCTGTGCTAGCTTCTGCCTCCGGCTGTCCGCGTAGCATCAACGCGCCCAGTTCGGCATCGCTGAAGGTACCCGTGGGTCCGGTCGCAACTATCTTGCCCTGGTGAATGACGGCAATGTGATCACTTAACAGTTTGACCTCGTCAAGGTCGGCAGAAAGCAGTAGGACTGCTGTGCCCGCGTCTCGCTTTTCGCGCAGCTTGCGGTGGATGAATATCGTTGTAGGGACGTCCAGCCCGTGGCAGGGTTGCGAAGCGACGAGCAACCTCACACGCTCTGTGCTCAGCTCCCGGGCGGTCACCAGTTTCTGCTGGTTACCCCCCGAAAGATACTTGGCCTGCATATCCGGCCTGGGGGGTCGAATGTCGAAGTCCCGGACTAGCTGCTGGGCGCGGTCAAGCACAGCCTTGGCGTCCAGTATCGGCCCCCGTCGAAAATGTGGATGGCATTGCTCGCCCAAGACCAGGTTCTCGCTAACCGTGAAATCGCCGACGAGGCCCCTAGATTGCCGGTCTTCGTGGATGCACACCAAGCCATGTTCCATGATCCAGCGCGGCGGTCGCCCGACCAGCTCAGTTCCATCCAGGCAGATGCTTCCACCGGCGGCTGGGCGCAGACCGGTGAGCACCTCCACCAACTCGCTCTGACCGTTCCCTTCAATACCAGCGATGCCCAAGATTTCCCCGGCCCGTACCTCAAGATTGATGCCACACAATACCTCAACGCCTCGGTGAGGGTCCACTGCGTGCAATCCCTGCACGCGCAACACGATCTCTCCCCTGGTGGTCGAGGCGCTCGACGAGTCGGCCTCGACCAACCGCCCGACCGCCATCTCAACCAGTATGTCCTCATCAACCTCGTCGATGAGGCGCGTGCCAATCACCCGCCCGTGTCGCAATACTGTCACCTGGTCAGCCACTGCCATCACTTCGCGCAGCTTGTGGGTGATAAATATGACCGTCTTGCCTTCCGCCTTCAGACGGCGCATGACCTTGAATAGCGCGGCGATTTCGAGAGGCGCGAGCACCGTGGTCGGCTCGTCGAGGATGAGAATTTGCGCCCCTCGATACAGCGCCTTCAGGATTTCCACGCGCTGCCTAACCCCCACTGACAGGCTCTCTACCCTCGCACGGGGGTCCACGTCTAGCCCGTACTGCTTTGAGAGTGCGCGCACTACTGCCTCGGCCTTGCGCCTGTCCAACAGAAAGCCAGCCTCCAAGGGTTCCAACCCCAGCACCAGGTTCTCGGCGACACTGAAGGGCAAGCCGAGCATGAAATGCTGGTGGACCATCTGAATGCCAAGCGCGGCGGCATCTCGAGGGGAGTTAATCTCGACACGCCGCCCGTTGACATGGATGCTGCCCGCATCGGGTCTGTACAAGCCATACAGGATGTTCATCAGCGTAGACTTACCCGCGCCGTTCTCCCCCAAGAGGGCATGAATCTCCCCCCGGCGAATATCCAGGTCGATGCAGTCGTTGGCCAGGGTGGTGCCAAACCGCTTGGTGATGCCACGTATCTCTACTGCCACGTCTGTCTGACCAGAGGCCATCTCGGTTATGCAGCGTGCCCCCCTACCGGTCGCGTCCTCTAGCATAGTGAGGCCTTTCGAACTCGAGTGTCGTGCCCCCCGGCGGGGGCAACAGATTGGGGAGGCTTTTCGTGCAGAACAGTACTTCTGCCAGCCTCCCCAACCACGCGGAAAAACCTCAGTCTGGCCCCAGGGACACCCACGAGGGAACCGGAAGCGGTACCCAGTCATCAAGCAAGGCTCGAAGAGAGTCCAGACCACTCCGCCAGCCGGCTGCATGGGGCCGCCAAGCTGTCAATGACGAATCCTGGCTTCGGCTACTGTCCTAGCTCGCGCAGGTAGGCGTCCAGATCTTCCTGTGAGAAGGGCGCTACCAGTTCACCAGAAGCTAGGCGCGCCTCATACTCTTCCAGCGCAGCCTTAGCGTCATCCGACACTGGTACGTCCGAGCCCTCCATGTCAACGACCAGGTAGCCTTCGGCAAAGCCGTAATCGAAATTGCCCCCTTCAAAGGTCCTCCCCTCAACAACGGACCGAATCGCGTCGTAAACGGCGTTGTCCATCCGCTTGTAGGTGCTAGCGACGATGAACTCGGGGTGCAGCGGATTCTGGTTGAGACCTTCGCCTATAGCATATATCCCTTTCTCTTCAGCTGCATTGAACACGCCCAGCCCAGCGCCACCCGCCACCTGGTAGACGATGTCGGCTCCCTGGTCGATCTGCGCAATAGACAGCTCTTTAGCCTTGGCCTGGTCCTGAAAGTCGCCAACGACGCCCACCAGAACGCTCACATCGGGGTCAATGGTTCGGGCGCCTGCCTCATATGAAATGGCGTAACGGCGCACGTGTGGCACGTCAATGCCAAGCACAATTCCTATTACCTTGTCTTCATTAACACCCGGTAGGTCAGCCTGCTGGGTCACATAAGCCGCCAGCACGCCAGCCAGGAACGCGTTCTCTTCTTCGCGGAAAAGCACGCCCTGCACGTTGGGCTGTGACGACGCAGAATCGATCAGGGTGATGCGCTGATCCGGGTAGGCCTCGGATATCAAGTTGGCCGGGTCGGAATGCGCGAAGCCCAGCCCAACGATCAGATCGTACTCGCCGCTGGCCGCGGCAGAGCGATACTGCGGCTCGAACTCGGCCATCTCCATAGGCTCAACAACGTCCAAAACGATCCCCAGGTCTTCGCCCGCGCGCTGTGCACCGGCGTAACCTGCGTCGTTGAAGCCCTGGTCACCCAACCCGCCGGTCCCAGTGATCAGAAGTACGTGCACCGGCACTTCCGGGGCCTCGGTCGGAGCCGGTGTCGGTGCGGGCTTACAGGCGGTCAGGACCAAGCCCAGGGCCAGGACCCCCGCCAGCAGCATGAAGGTGTACCGTTTCATTCTTGCCCTCCTCGTGTGATATGTTTGGTGTGGGGGTGCCAGCTCACCACCCAACGCTCTAAGAAATCCCTGCCACCCTGGGAGCTGGCCAAGGGAGGATAGCGCTGTTCTTCCTTGTTGCGCCTGGCAGGATGACTTCTCCAAAAGCATGCGCCCCTTGTGAGATGGATTAACAGTGTACTACTCCGTGAAGGGAGCAGCCCTACATACTACTATATTACCGTATCAGCGACGTACGACGTGGAAGCGGAAGAAGTCAGGGACGAAGTAGTTGCGTGAGAACTCCACCGCCGTACCTTCCTGGTCAAATAATGTCTCTTCCAACAACAGCACTGCCTGCTGAGGCTCGACCCCCAGTTTCTCGGCCAGAAAAGGGTCTGCGTTGAGAGCTATAATGTCGGCCACCGCTTGAGCAATTTGAAGATCTTGTTTCTGTCTCAGCAAATCGAGCACGGAGCCTTTGAAGGTTTCGTCTACATCCGCAGGGGAAAAGATAGAGGTGGGAGCGACATCAAGCATATACGCTACTGGCAGCGTATCGACCACGATCACTCGACGAACGCTGGTCAAAAGGGTGCCACGAGTGACCTGTAGTTTGTCGGCCACTTCCGAGTCTGCCGGCTCTTCCTGAACCTGCAGATCGCCGACGCTAACTTGCATCCCTTGTCGGGCAGCCAAATCCAAGACACTTTCCAGACATTCCAGCCCGCTTTCCAGCCGGCTTCCATATTCGGGAGCGACGAAAGTGCCCACGCCATGCTTGCGGACGATGACGCCTTCTTGTTCAAGATTGAGTAACGCCTCGCGCAGAGTAGGACGGGAGATGCCCAACTGCGCAGCCAGATCGGCCTCGGAGGGGAGTTGCTGACCGGGCTCGTAAGTCCCGTTCTCGATGAGGCTGAGCAGATGTTGCTGCGCCTGGAGATGGAGGGGGCGTCTGTCGGTCTTAAGTCGCTGCATTACACCACCAGTCGTATGATGTCTTACGTCTGACCTTTAGTATACATCAGGTGGGCGTCTTTGTCAAGGGGGTTGGGGAGATTTTTGCCCCCGGCGTGAGTCACGCTTCTATAGCGGCGCGTAGTTCCTGGTAGCGGGTCACGATCTCCGGCTGGTCGAGCGCCCGGGCGAACTGATCAAGCCAGTTGAGGATGTGCTCCTGGTCTAAGGGGATTTCGTGCGCTTCCAGGAACTCTTTCAACCGCCGGAGGGCATCAACCAACGGGTCCATTTCCTATCCTTTGCGCGGCCAACCTTAGCTGCTCATGTAAATAAATGCAATGGGCCTTACGTTGCTCTGCAAAAATGTGCTCCGCCTCCAGGGCCACGCGGCGGGCGAGGGCACGCATCCACAGATACTGGCGCACGCTTTCCTCGACCGTCAGTCGTGGTAGCCGTTCGCGGGTTTCCTCCCGCTCTCGCTCGTTGACCGCCCGGTAGCCGGCCAGTATTTCGTGAATGGTTGGTGTCGGATGGCTCTCTCTTTCAATGCTCATCAGTGTGCAATTCTACCACGCTCCCGACGCTGAGGCAAGCGGGCTTGACAACTTTGCCTGTTCTCTTGTATCATACGCCCACGATGAGACGAGGCGAACCATCGCTGGTGAACCTTGCGCCCTACGCCGGCCGCTGGGTGGCGCTGGTGCGCGGGCGCGTGGTTGGTGTGGGATGGACGGATGAGGAGGCTCGCCGGGCCGCCAAACGCAGCCGGCCCAAGGAAGAGTCACGAGTGATCTTTGTGCCCGCCGTGGAGATGCCCGATGGCGACAATCCGCTTGCCTGAGTGGCCCTGGCAGGTCGTCAGCCGTCTGGCCATGGAGCGCGGTGTGCGAGTCTGGCCGGTGGGGGGCGCGGTGCGCGACGTACTGCTGGGACGGCCCGTGCACGACTGGGACTTCGCTGTGGATCGGGACGCGCTGGGCCTGGCGCGGGCTGTGGCCGATACGCTGGGCGGGGCCTACTTCCCGCTGGACGTGGAGCGGGGTACCGGCCGGGTCGTGCTGACGGCGGCGGACGGCGCCCGGCTGGAACTGGACTTCGCGGCCCTGCGGAGCACTACCCTGGAAGCCGATCTGCTCGCGCGTGACTTCACCATCAATGCGCTGGCATTGGACGAGACGGGCACACTGATAGATCCAACGGGCGGCAAGGCCGACCTCGAAGCCGGGCGCATCCGTGCAACGAACGAGCGTGCCTTCCGAGATGACCCGGTGCGACTGTTGCGCGCGGTACGGATGGAGGCCGAACTGGGATTCGAGATCGAGCCGCAGACGGCAGCCTGGATCCATCGTGACGCAGCGTCGTTGGCCCTTCCGGCAGCCGAACGGGTGCGGGAGGAGTTCGTGCGCGTGCTCGCGATTCGGGGGGCGGCCACCCACTTGCAACAGCTCGATAAACTTGGACTGCTGCCCCACGTAGTGCCGGAATTGGAGTCGCTCAAGGGCGTCACCCAGTCGCCGCCGCACCGCTTCGACGTGTGGCAGCACACGCTGGTGACGGTGGATATGCTGGAGGGAGTCGTCGCTGCCGTCACAGGGCGAGAGGTCGGGCCGCGTGCTCTGGCGGATGCCCCCCTCGCTGCCTGGGGTGACCTGGCGCGGGTGTTAGGCCAGTTCGCCAGCGACGTGATCGCACACCTGGTGGTCGAGGTCAGCGGCGGGCGCGACCGGGCGCTGCTGCTCAAACTGGCGGCGCTGCTGCACGACATCGGCAAGCCCAGGACCTGGTCGCAGGGTGAAGATGGTCGTATCCACTTCTACGATCACGAGCCGATGGGGGCACAGATAGCGGCGGCGCGGCTGCGGGCGCTGCGCTTCAGCCGCGACGAAGTGGAACGGGCACGGGTGATGGTCGGGCAACACCTGCGCCCAGCCCACCTGGCCCGCACCGAACGGGTCACCCGCCGCGCCGTATACCGCTACTTCCGCGCCACAGGCAACGCCGGTGTCGAGGTGGTGCTGCTCAGCCTGGCCGACCATCTGGCGACCTGGGGGCCTAACCTTCAAGAACACCGCTGGGCGCGGAGACTGGGGATGGCGGAGACACTGCTGACCCACTACTTCGAGCGACACGAGGAGGCAGTAGCCCCGCCGCCATTGATCACGGGTCACGACCTGATGACGGAACTGGGGTTGGACGCCGGACCGAAGATCGGGCGGCTGCTGGAGGCACTGCGGGAGGCTCAGGCAGTCGGGGAGGTTAAGACACGGGATGAGGCATTGGCGTTGGCCAGTCAACTCTCGAAGTCTACTTGACAATCTCGCCGGTTGAGATAGAATATTGATGCGCCGAGGTAGCTCAGCCTGGTAGAGCACCTGACTGAAAATCAGGGAGTCGACAGTTCAAATCTGTCTCTCGGCACCAAAAAACCCGCTCATAAGGCGGGTTTCTTGCTGTTTTGGCCTATCGATGGGTCGAAATCGGGCTGGCTTTTGTGCAAAGGCTTTTCGAAACGAGTGACTGACTCGTCATGACATTCACTCGCTTTTCACGTGTCAGGCTCTTGGACCTGCGAGTCGGCAGGTTCTTCGCTGCCTCCGGCGAGCTTGACACATCCCGCGCCCGCACTACAATGCCAGGTATGGACGCGAAAAACAAGGGCCCAAGCGGGCTGGCCGAACGCGAACCCGGCATCCACGTCTCCATTCGCGCAGCCTTTCCCGAGGACGGTAGCTACGATTGGCACGATGCCCTGGCGATCTACGAGCGGGTGGGGGCGGTGGAGGTGGCCTTCTATCGCCTGCAGCTATTCCTGGAACGCGTGGCGGTCGAGGATGTGGTAGCCCCATTCTCGACCCTATCGCTGCGTGCTACCTCCGTACACATGGCCCAGGCACGTATCGGCCAGTTCGACGAGTTCCTGGCCGTGCTGCACAAGACCGTCCCGATTGCCCAGGCGTTGAACTGCCGCCTCGTCGTGACCCATCCCACGAATGCCCGTCTGGTCGACGTGGAGCAAAAGATCGCCAGCGCAGTCGATCCACTCCTGGCACAGGCTGGCGTCACCCTATGCTGGGAAACCTTCGCCGGCCGGCGGCGCTTCCTCTCCGGCATCGAGGGCATCGCCGCCTTCTGCCGGGGCAGGCCACACCACGCGGCCTGCTACGACACCTCTCACCTGCACAAGCCCCAGGCAGAGGTGCTGACCGACGTTGCCAGCTACGCCGACTGTATCCGCTGCTTCCACCTGTCGAATCGAGGGCCGCAGTCAGGGCAACAGCATCTGCCGCTCCGACATCCGCAAGGCGTCCTCGATTTCGAGGCGATTCTCGCCGCCATCGCCGAGAGCAGCTTCAACGGGCCGCTCACCCTGGAGTACCTGCCCCAGTTCCACGATCAACTGGTCGTCGATGCGCTGTGGGCGCAGGCAGCCCTCTACCGCGTTGCTTCTGGATGATCGCGCCCGCAGCCAGGCGCCATCCCTGTCCCTACAGACCAAGACATCCCGTATTTGCATTCTTACCCAGAAGTGATAACATATCTCCATCTATTCGCATCTATGCGAATACTGATCGCGCTTTCCCGATAAGGGAAACAGCGAGCGAACCCTGAAACCGTCCACGGCAGTTCTGCCGGTCAGTTGGGGCAAGCTGGTTTCCATTAACCCTCTATTATGAGGGCAACATGGTGAGGCGTATCAAGCGCAAAAGATCCGGCTCCTCTCGCATCAAGCGACAAGTGCTGAGTCGAGAGCAGGTCAACATTACAAGAGAGACCAGGTGTATCGTCGAACGAGCTCAGAACTTGGATGCTCGTATCGTCACCCTCGGCCCATTGGTTCTGTTTTCCACGGAAACAGGGGATGCCTGGATGCTCGACCCCGAAGATGGGCTGGCGCTCTGTCTGGCACGGGAAGGGAAGGAGCAATCGTTCACGATTGTCGAGACCTCTACCAATTTCGGCATCGAATGGAGCGCCAGCTATCGCATCGATGGAGACAAATTCGTGGTCGTCAGTCAGCCAGATCAAGTCCAGACGTTCTTCGGCTATCCAACTGCAGAGATTTCACGAGCTATCCGGCGAGCAAGATGAACAGAACGAACAAAGAGCGCATCCTGGATTATCTCTGGTCCATCTCGCCCGACTGCGCGACCAACGGCCAGATTCGGGAAAAGACCGGTATCAGCTCGCACCAGCAGGTGTACATGCTGACCCGCGAGTTGATGGGGGCACGCCTGATCCGGGGCGAGCAGCGCGGGCGCGAGTGGGTCTTCTGGGCCGACGAGTCACTGGCTACCCAGCTTGCCTCGCCCGGACAGGTGCGGATGCGTGAGGTACTCGCCCAGGCCGAGGCTCAGCTCTCGCCGCGCGCCTTCGAGGACCTGGCGCGCTCGGTAATGGGCAACTACTTTGGCGTCCCGCTGAAGCCAGGGCAGGTGTCCAGCGTGCCCAAGGAGTTCGACCTGGTTTCGCCGGATGGGTGCATCGTCGGCGACGCCAAGTACTTTACCCTGGTACGCGGGCAGCGTCTCCCACCAGCCAAATTCTCTGTTATCGCGGAGCACGTCTGGCTGCTGGAAAAGACCGGCGCGCCGACCACGTTCCTCGTCTTCGGGAACGACCGGCAGGTACCGTTACTGTGGCTGGAGCGTTACGGCCATCTGGTGGGTGATGTTGCCTTCTACTTCCTGAACGACGAGGGTGAATTAGAGCTACTGACCAAGAAAGCCAATCGATGATGTTGGTTTACAACTGGGAACGACGGCGGAAGCGATCCTCGTGTTCCTGAACGTGGGTGGCGAGGTAGTAGTTGTATCTATCTCTGCTTCAGAGGATGGACGATGATCGACGATTACGAACAAGCAATGGAACTGCTGCACGAGATGGAAGCCCAGCTTCCTATCCCGGCACGACCGACAGCGACGATGGTTCGCGCGCTGCGCGACCAAGGGCAAAGAATCTCCCGTGACCGGGAGCTCTCCATCCAGAGTGTATTCTACGCCGGGGATGAGGCCGGCATCGTGTGCGCCTTGGAGCCTTTGGAAGGGATCGGGATAGCGCTGGTCACCTCTGTGACCCATCTAAAGATCGATCTGCGCCACCCGCTGGCGAAGAAAATCCGCGCCTATCAGCAGGAGCGGAAGAGGCGGCTGACCCAAGCGGGTGGGTCCCGCGAACCGAGTTCGCTCACGCTTTACCCACGCAAGAAGAAACAGAGGCGTTGAATGAGCAGTAGTCGATTGAAAAGGATTCGCCGTTTGACTCAGCGTGATGTGACGTGGCTCTGTTGCACACGCCGCGCCTACCTCTGGATCACGTCCAAAGATGACGGATCTCCCTACCGCCCCTACACGACGCTGGTGATGGATCGGGATCGAGAGGTAACCCGAAAGATCCAGGTGCACGGCGACGAGCCACCCACACCAGAGGAGGTTCTGGAGGTGCTCCACAAGGCCATGCTCAGACCGTCGCTGGGCTCCGGTGGGCGTGGACGGCCCGCGTGTATTTTCCTGGATAGTGCCGACCTGGTTCGAGAGTTGGCTCCTCGACTGGCCGAAATCGGCGTTCGGTGTGAGCACCGAGCATCATTGTCACTGATGGACACCTGGTTTCCCAGGGTGACGCAAGGCTCTTTGAAAGCACAGGATCCTATCCCAGGTCTGATGAGCGTTCCAGGGGTTACGGAACCCATGCTGCGTGATCTCTTTGCTGCTGCGGCGAACTATTATCGCCAGGCTCCCTGGCGATGGATAGAGAACTCGGAGCCTATTGAGGTGCGCTATCCTGCAGAGAGTTCGCCGCGCTACGTGCTGGTGCTGGGCAGCGGTGGCGAGTACTTTGGGCTGTCACTCTACGAGTCGCTGGACGATCTGCGAGTTGCATTGTCTCACCACGATCCGGATCAGACACACGAACTGATCCCGTGGATGAGTATGATTTTCGAGGTGGCCACAATCATGGCTTTCGAGGACCTGGACGCGCTGGAGAAGCACGGTTGGGCTGTGGCCGGCGAGAAGGCCTATCCGTGGGTGTTCAAGACAGTTCCTCACAGCGATCCGCGACTGCCCGGCGCGTCGGACCTGGCGTTCCTGGCGGCGGCGATGCGCGTTCTCCCAGATTTTGTGACCGATCGTCTGAAAGCCAATCGGGGACGCCCATGCCCTGCTGGAGCGGTCTATGCCCTGTCAGGCATTCACGGCGTTCAGGACATTGCCCTGAGCTACCCGGTTAGCTTGATTGATCCAGAGGAGGAAGCGTTGGAAGAGTACATTGAGGATTGGTACTGGGACGAGCCTTCCCACGAGTTCGCCCGGCAGGTGGGCAAGTTTCTGTTCGCGTTTATGGATCACCTGACAACGACGGGGATCACCGAATCGACGCTGCGCAAGCACGAAAGCAACTGCTGGGCCATTGGCTTGCTGGAGTGCGGGTACGGCTACCATGATACGTTTTCTCCAGAGATTTTCACCGGAGGGCCATCATTCCTCTACGAGTTCAAGCGCAAGTTCAGCGATTCGAAGTACGCCGTTACTTCGTATCAAGCCACCTGGCGCAAGTACGAGCGGTACTACCTCTATCGTCGCCGGCCGGATGCGATCTATGGGGGGAGTATGCCGCGCCTGCTGATCGTGACGCGGCAGCTCGGGCGCGCTCGCCAGGTGCAGCGGGTGATCGTGGATCTGGCACGCGAGCGGAGGGAGTCGCCGCTTCGGGCGTACATCGCCACGCAGGACGACATCTGGCGGGAGCCCGAACGGTTATCAGACGGCACTCTGCAGCCTGGCTCAGGAGACGGCTCTGGGCCTGGGCGTCCCACGCGCAAGATGATGTGGCCGGGGCTGCGAGCCTGGCGCAGAGTGGATGACTTCAACACGCTCACCTGGTGTTTCGAGGGGCTGGGCCGCATGCCGCCGGGGACACAGCGCGGGCTGGATCTGGGAGCGTTGAGCCAGGAGACACAGGCCCACTCGCGTCGCAGTGCTGCCCAGCGGCGACGCAGGCTGGCGGAGCGCGCAGGATAAAACGTGCAGCGGTTCATCGCTTACCTGATCTGGGCAGGCTTCCTGGCCTTCCTGTACCGGGGGGTGATTGAGCTACTTGTGGATCGTTTGACCGGTCGGCTGCCGGAGGCTGCGTCTCTCCTCGAAGAGGCCCGGCACTATGGCTGGATGGCGGGAGTAGTGCTGGGACTGTTGACGGCTCAACTGTTGGCCTAGTCGACTTGTGCAAAAGCCGTTCTTGGTTCGCGGACAGTGGCGCCGAATCACCATACGGAGCCCAAGGGGATCGGCGTTTGCGCTCCAATGTGCGTGACCATCAGCGATGGTCTACCTTGTGTGGAGACCAGGTCTTGGCAGCTGCGATCCC
>DAOUEC010000179.1:0-15604 GCA_034430655.1 Anaerolineae bacterium | reverse complement strand
AAGAAACAGTTGAGCATCACCGAGAATGGAGGATTGAGAAAATGGAGAATAAACAAACTTTCTTCGATTTTGCAGCTGAGGTGGGCCTCACGAAACATCTGGGAGGCGTCGGGGCCACAGAAGAGCTCATTGAGTTATGCCACATAGGCGAAGGCAAATACGTCTTGGATGTTGGTTGCGGCGCTGGGGTAACGCCTTGCTTCATCGCAAAAAGGTATGGCTGTAGAGTGGTCGGTGTGGACATTTCTGAAGGGATGGTCGAGAGGTCCAAAGAAAGGGCGCAGAGAGAGGGGGTAGCGGATAGGGTTGAATGCAGGGTAGCAGATGCACAAGACCTCCCTTTCGAGGATGACCTTTTCGATGCAGTCATTACCGAGTCCGTAACCTCCTTTCCAGAAGACAAACAGAGAGCGGTCAACGAGTATGTGCGGGTGACGTAGCCGGGAGGATACGTCGGGCTCAATGAGTCAATCTGGCTGAAGGTTCCGCCTCCGCCAGAAGTGGTCGCCTGGGCATCCCAGGATGTGGGTGCCAACGTGAAACCTCTGACTTCTGATGCTTGGGTGGAATTGTTGGAGGGCGCTGGGTTGAGAGAGATAACCGCGAGAACATACGAAATCAACACCCAAAACGAAGCCAGAGGAATACTCCAGCGGTATGGCTGTAGAGGAATGGTGGGTGTTTTGTGCAGAACTCTATCTCTTTATGCCAGAAGTCCAGCCTACAGGAGATTCGTAAAGGAAGTACGAGAGGGTGGGGTCACGCCCGAGAACCTTGACGAGTATTTCGGATACGGAGTATACGTCGGGAGAAAGTAAATAAGGGGGCGAGCGAATCGCATCTGCAAAACGTGACCGAGAGCAAAGTACGCCTCGCACTGTTGGGGATCAGTGGGATGGGGGCGAACTTGCTATCCGTTGTGTGGATCATCCATCCAGCGTGGTTGAGTTGGTCGAGTGTGCCATTGCCCAACTGGCTGCGCTGGATAGGGGCCGCTGTGGGTGTGGTGGCTGTATGGCTGGGCTACCTGTCCCACCGCACCCTCGGCAGCAGTCTTACGCCCACGCTCAAGACCAGGGAGAGCCATCAACTCGTTGCCCAGGGCATCTATGGTTGGATGCGCCATCCCATGTACACGTCAATTTTCACGTTGTTGGCTGCCTATTTCCTGCTCAGCGCGAACTGGCTCATTGGCGTGTTAGGGCTGTTCTATTCGTTGCTGATCGTGGAGCGGGCCGGCCACGAGGAGCGTATGCTGCTCAATGTGTTTGGGGAGGAATATCGCCAGTACATGCGGCGCACAGGACGCTTTTCCCCCCGTCTGACCCAAAGGAAAACGGGGTAATAACCGATGATCTTCAAGAACCTATTCCGCCGCAAAGGCCGCACCATCCTGACGCTGTTGGGCATCTCCATCGGCGTCGTGGCCATCATCGCGCTGGGGGCGATGGCCGAGGGGATGCGCACCGGCTACACCGGCATGGCCCGGGGCAGCCAGGCCGACCTGGTGCTCACCCGGGGGGCCGACGTGATGGACACCAGTGTGGAAGAGACGGTCGCCGAACAGTTGCTCTCCTGGCCCGAGGTCGCCGGCGTAAGCGGCATGTTGATGGGCAACGTGAAGGCCGAGGATGCCCCCTCCTTCTTCATCTTCGGCTACGACCCCCAGGGCTTTGCCATTGAGCATTTCAAAATCGTGGCCGGGCAGGGGCTGGGGGAGGCGCGGGGCGTGCGGGGAAAGCCGTGCCTGCTGGGCCGCGCCGCCGCTGAAAATTTCGGTAAGGATGTGGGCGACACGTTATACATCACCGGTGGAGCCTTCCGCATCATCGGCATCTACGAGACGGGGAACGCCTTTGAGGAGGGCGGGGCGATCATCCCGCTGGAGGAGGCGCAGGCGCTGCTGCTGCAGCCGCGCCACGTCTCTCTGTTCTACATCCGCCTGCGCGATCCTATTGATGAAACCCGGCTGCGGGCACGGGTGGAGCGGCTCTTTGACAAGGACGACCTGACCCTCTCCACCACCTCCGAGTTCGCCGACCGGCAACAGAGCATCGCGGCCATGGAAGTATTCGCCTGGTCCATCTCGGTGTTGGCGGTGATCATTGGCGGGGTCGGGATGACCAACACGCTCTTCATGTCGGTCTTTGAGCGCACGCGGGAGATCGGCCTGCTGCGGGCATTGGGCTGGCGGCGGGGCCGGGTGCTGCGCCTCATCCTGGGCGAGTCGCTGGCCCTCTCCTTCCTGGGGGGGCTGGCGGGCATCGGCCTGGGGGTGGCGGTGGTTTTTTTGCTGCGCGGCTCCCCCGGCATCGTGGGTGCGCTGGGGCCGCAGTTCTCCCCCGAACTCTTCGCCCGTGCCCTCGTCACGGTGGTTGTGCTGGGACTGGTGGGCGGAGCGTACCCAGCCTGGTGGGCCGGCCGGCTGGTGCCGCTGGAGGCGCTGCGGTACGAGGGTGGGGCAGCGAATAGAGGAGCGGATAAGCGGATAGCTTGGGCGGGAATGGCAATACGCAGTATTTTGCGGCAGCGAACGCGGAGCGTGCTGACCACGCTCGGCATCGGGATAGGCATTGCCGCCATCGTCGCTCTGGGTGGTATCACCCAGGGGGTCATCGAGTCCTTCACCACCATGTACATGGGCAGCGAGGCTGACCTGATGGCCCTGGAGGCCGATTGCTCCGATCTAAGTTTCAGTTCCATTGACGAACGGGTAGGGGCGCGCATCGCCGCCCTGCCCGACGTGGAGACGGTCTCCGGCATTGGCTTCGCCTTTGACAGCACGGAGAAGATGCCCATTCTCTTCATCATGGGCTACCACCCTCGCGAATTCGCCATCCGCCATTTCAAAATCGTAGAAGGCCAACCGCTCACGGCCCGCCGCCAGGTCATCGTCGGCCGGGGGGCGGCGGAGGTGATGGGGCTGGAGGTGGGCGACACGCTCCGCTTGCTGGGGAGTGGTTTCCGTGTGGTCGGCATCTACGAGACGGGCGTGGGCTACGAGGAAAATTGCGTGGTCGTCAGCCTGCGGGAGGCCCAGGCGCTGGCCGGGAAACTCCACCAGGTGAGCCTGTATGCCATCAAGGTGACCGATCCAGCGCGGGTGGAGGAGTTGCAGGCCCTTCTAGATGCCAACTTCCCGGAGATTGACGTCTCGCTTACCTCCAAGTTCGCCGAGAGCCTGCCGGACCTTCAGACGATGGAGGAGTTGGTGGGGCAGATGTCGTTCCTGGCGGTGTTCATCGGCGGGGTGGGGATGCTGAACACGATGCTGATGAGCGTGTTGGAGCGGACGCGGGAGATTGGCGTTCTCCGGGCATTGGGCTGGCGGCGGCGTCAGGTGATCGGGATGATCCTGCGGGAGGCGCTGGTGCTGGGCGCGGTGGGCGGCGTCTGCGGTATCCTCGTGGGGATGGGGATGGTCTGGGGAATAACACAGATACCGGGGATAGGGGGAATGTTGGACCCGCGCTACAGCCCCCAATTGTTCGTGCAGGCGCTGGCGGTGGGGCTGGTGACTGGTGTGATAGGCGGGCTCTACCCGGCCTGGCGAGCGACGCGCATGCGGCCGGTGGAAGCGCTGCGGTACGAATGAACAATGAACCAATGAACAATGACCAAACACGCGAAACGATGCTTGGTTGTGGCTCCGCCACCCTAAATTTCACGTTTCACGTTTCACGTTTTACGCCCAGGGTTGACCAATGATCTTCAAGAATCTCTTCCGCCGTAAGGGCCGTACTATCCTCACATTGCTGGGCATCGCCATCGGCGTGGCGGCCATCGTCGCGCTGGGCGCGATGGCCGAAGGAATGCGCGCCGGCTACACCGCTATGGTCAGCGGCAGCCAGGCCGACCTGGTGCTCACCCAGGCCGGCATGATGGACATCACGATGGGCGGCGTGGAGGAGACGGTCGCCGACCAACTGCGGGCTTGGCCGGAGGTGGCCGATGTGGACGGCATGCTGATGGGCAACGTCCAGGCCGAGGCCTCTCCCTATTTCTTCATCTTCGGCTATGACCCCGAGGGCTTCGCCATCGCCCATTTCCGCATCGTCGAGGGGCAGGGACTGGGGAGGAGGCGGGTGGCGCGGTCAGAGACCGGCCACAGCCTGCAGGGGAAGCCTCTCATCCTGGGCCGAGGCGCGGCGCAGAGCATGGGCAAGGAGGTGGGCGATGCGCTCCGCATCACCGGCGGCGCCTTCCGCATCGTCGGTATCTACGAGACGGGGGATGCCTTTGAGGAGGGCGGCGCGGTCATCCCACTGGAGGAGGCCCAGTCGCTTCTGTTACAGCCACGCCGCGTCTCCATGTTCTACATCCGCCTGCGCGACCCCGGCGACGAGGCCCGGTTGCGGGCGCGGGTGGAGCGGCACTTCTCCGACCTGATCCTCTCCACCACCTCCGAGTTCGCCGACCGGCAGCAGATGATTGAGAGGATGGAGGTGTTCGCCTGGGCCATTTCGGGGCTGGCGGTGGTCATCGGCGGGGTGGGGATGACGAACACGCTTTTTATGTCGGTCTTTGAGCGCACGCGGGAGATCGGGCTACTGCGGGCGTTGGGCTGGCGGCGGGGCCGGGTGCTGCGTCTCATCCTAGGCGAGTCGCTGGCCCTCTCTCTCCTGGGGGGGCTGGTGGGCATCGGCATGGGGGTGGCGGCAGTCCTCCTGCTGCGCGGATCTATCCCCTACATGGGCACGCTGGGGGTGCAGTTCTCCCCCGAACTCTTCGCCCGCGCCCTCGTCACGGTGGCTGTGCTGGGGCTGGTGGGTGGCGCATATCCGGCCTGGTGGGCCAGCCGTCTGCTGCCGCTGGAGGCGCTGCGGTACGAAGGCGGTGGCGGGGCGCACGTGCCCCGCTTCCTGCCCGGCGCGACGCTCAGGAACCTATGGCGTCGTCGCACCCGCACGGCCCTGACTACGCTGGGGGTCGGCGTGGGCATCGCTGCCATTGTTGCCCTGAGCGGCATCACCCAGGGGATGATTGAGATCCTTACCGGGATGATGACGGGCAGTCAGGCTGAGTTGATGGCTATTGAGGCAGACGTCTCCGACATGGGCTATAGTTCAATTGACCAGCGGGTGGGGGCGCGCATCGCCGCCCTGCCCGACGTGGAGGCAGTCTCCGGCGTCGTCATCACCGTCGCCAGCACCGAGGAGATGTCCTTGCTGATCATCTTCGGCTACCATCCCCGCGAGTTCGCCATCCGTCACTTCAAAATCGTCGCAGGGAAACCGCTGACAGCCAATCACCAGGTCATCGTCGGCCGGCAGGCAGCGGAGGCGATGGGGCTGGAGGTGGGCGACACGCTTCGCCTGCTGGAGAGCACCTTCCGCGTGGCCGGCATCTACGAGACGGGAGTGGGCTACGAGGAGAGCGGGGTGGTCATCGGCCTGCGGGAGGCTCAGGCCCTGGCCGGAAAGCCTCACCAGGTAGGATGGTATCTCTTCAAACTGCGCGATCCGGAGCGGGTCGAACCGGTACAGGACTATCTGGATGCTCACTTCCCTGAGATTGACGTCTCTCTCACCTCCGAGCTCGTCGAGATCATGCCCGATATGCGGACGATGGAGGAGATGATAGGGCAGATCTCGTTCCTGGCGATGTTCATCGGCGCGGTGGGGATGTTGAACACGATGTTGATGAGCGTCCTGGAGCGGACGCGGGAGATCGGCGTGCTGCGGGCGCTGGGCTGGCGGCGGGGCCGCGTGCTGGGGATGATCCTGCAGGAGGCGCTGGCGCTGGGTGCGGTGGGCGGCGCCTGTGGTATAATCCTGGGATTAGGGCTGGCCTGGGGGATAACGCAGATACCGGGGATAGGGGGGATGCTGGACCCGCTCTACAGCCCCGAACTGTTCGCGCAGGCGCTGGCAGTGGCGCTGGTGACCGGTGTGATCGGCGGGCTCTACCCGGCCTGGCGGGCGGCGCGGATGCGGCCGGTGGAGGCGCTCAGGTATGAATGAACAATGAACCAATGAACAATGACCAGACACACAACACGCAATACACGACACGAATGGAGGTAATAACGATGAAGAAATCTATTGCTATAGGACTGATAGTGGCCCTGGCTGTGATCCTCTCCAGCTGTGGAAAGAGCGCCGAGGAGACGGCGACGCCGGAGGTGGAGATGGAGTTCGTGCCGCTGGTCTCCGTCACGGGAGAGGTGGTGCCGGCGGTGTGGGCTGCTCTCAGCGCCCAGACCGGCGGCACGGTGATGGAGGTATTGGTGGAGCCAGGGGATGAGGTGGAGGCAGGCGATTTGCTGGTCCGGCTCGACCCCACCGACGCGCAACTGGCGGTGCAGCAGGCGGAGGTGGCAGTGGAGACCGCCCAGGCCCAACTGGCGCTCCTGAAGGCCGGCCCCCGCCCGGAACAGGTCGCCGTGGCCGAGGAGCAGATCGCAGCGGCCCGGACTGTGATTTCCCAGACCATCGCTCAACGGAACCAACTCTGGTCCGGCGCGACGGAGGCGGAGATCGCGGCGGCGAGCGCGCAGGTGGCGGCGGCCCAGGCGGAGCAGTGGATGGCCCGCGAGGCCCACGATCAGACGATGAAGTGCTACGAGATGCCGGATGGCAGCGAGGTCTGCCCAGCGTTGGGCGCGCCGGAGGAGCAGGCCCGCTACGCTCTCCACACCGCCGACGAATCGCTGGCGGCGGCCCAGGCACAACTGGATGCGCTGAAGGCTGGGTCGTATCTTCAGATTCGCGTGGCCGAGGCAGGGATAGCCGTGGCGGAGGCGCAACAGGACGTAGCCCAGGCGCAATTGGCCCTGCTCCAGGCGGGGGCCACGGCCGAGGAGATCGCCGTCGCCGGGGCAGCGGTGACGCAGGCGGAGGCCGCGCTGGAGGCGGCCCGCGTCGCTCTGGATCGCTGCGAGGTCCACGCCCCCTTCGGCGGTGCCGCCGGCGCGGTGAACGTGCGGTTGGGGGAACTGGTCGCGCCGGGCCAGCCGCTGATCACGCTGGGCGATCTGACCACGCTGCGGGTGGAGACGACTGACCTGGATGAGATTGACGTGGCGCGGGTGGCAGTCGGCCAGCGGGCCAGCGTCACCTTCGACACCCTCCCAGAGCGGGTCTTCACCGGCCACGTGACCCGCATCTCCCCCATGGCCGAACCCGGCGCGGGCGGGGTCAACTACACCGTGATCGTCGTCCTGGACGAGACCGATGCGGCGATCCGGTGGGGGATGACGGCGTTTGTGGACATTGAGGTGGAGCGGTAGGTTGGTAGATTGGGAAACTGGTAGATTGGTACATTGGGCACCAGTCTACCAACTATCGGCCTACCAACCTTTGTAGGTGCGTTCCTTGCGCCGATCTACCTTGTCAATGACGACGACTTGCTCTTTATCGTGAATGCTGTAGATGATTCTGTACGGGCCGACGCGGACGCGGTGTACTTTACCACCCAGTTTTCGGACACCTACTGGCCTGGGGTTGTTCTTGAGGGCTTCAATGGCTGCGGCTACCCGTGGATAGTGGTCGTCGTGCACCCGGTCCAGTTGCTTTTCGACCCGCCTGCTGGCAGTCTCAACCCTGTACACTGCCCCTGGCCTTTCGCTCAGCGTTGTACTCGTCAAAGGGCCGGCCTTGGCCCGCTGCATATTCGGCTTCGGCAATGGCAGCGTCGCGTAGGTCTGCAATATCCTCCAACAGTTCGACCAGGGCATTGTACTGGGTAGGGGAGATCAGGAAGCCTTTTACTTCTTCGTCTTCCATCAGGCGAGGGGGGCGGGTGTCGAGAAGACCGAACAGCGTATCAGCAGTATTATCGGGGATAGGTATCGTTCTCATCTCGTGTCTGCCTCCTGTGATTTGTCCTACGAGAAGATTATAGCATAGTCTACGGTGGGGTCAATGATACTCAAAAGTCTTTTGCGTCGCAAGACGCGCACATTGCTGACGATGGCTGGCGTCGCCATCGGAGTGGCGGCCATCGTCGCGCTGGGCTCGCTGGCCAAGGGGCTGGCGGCTGGCTACGGGGCGATGGGCGGCGGCAGCGGGGCCGACCTGCTGGTGGCTCAGTCAGACGTGGTGGACATCGTCTTCAGCGCCGTGGACGAGGAGGTGGGCATGGCGCTCGCCAACCTGCCCGGTGTCGAAGAGGTGACGGGGATGGTCTACACGATGGCCGCCACTAAGGGCGTGCCCTACTTCATCGTCTTCGGCTACGAGCCCGGCGGGTTCGCCATCCAGCACTTCAAGATCGTGGCGGGAGAGGGACTGACGGCTCGACTGAGCTCGCCGAAGTCAGAGTGGGCGGCGAGACACGGAGGCCGTCCCCTGATCCTGGGACGGGCAGCAGCCGATGACCTGGATAAAGAGGTCGGCGACACGCTTCGGCTCTACGAGAGCGCCTACCGCATTGTGGGCATCTACGAGACGGGAGCGCCCTTCGAGGACAGCGCGGGCGTCGTCCTGCTCGACGACGCCCAGGCCCTCGCCGGACACCCCCATCAGGTGAATACCTACCTGCTCAAATTGCGGGACATCCAGGACGCCGAGCGGGTGCGCCAGCGCATCGAGCAACGCTTCTCCGACCTCACGGTCACCACATCGTCCGACTTCGCCAGCAAGCAGGATACGGTTACCTACATCCAGGGCTTCACCTGGGCTGTCTCTTTCCTGGCAGTGCTCATCGGCGGGGTGGGGGTGATGAACACGATGTTGATGAGCGTCTTCGAGCGCACGCGGGAGTTCGGGGCCATGCGCGCCGTGGGGTGGCGTCGGCGACAGGTCTTGGGGCTGGTGCTGAGAGAGTCGCTGATCCTCAGCGGGCTGGGTGGGCTGGTTGGGATCGGCCTGGGTGTGGCGGCGGTGCGGGCGGTGGAGCACGTGCCGATGATAAGCGGCATCCAGCCCGGCAGTTTCTCCCTCGCGCTGTTTGCGCAGAGTATCGGTGTGGCGCTTGTACTGGGGCTGGTAGGCGGGGCCTACCCGGCCTGGCGGGCCTCCCGCCTGACGCCAGCGGAGGCGATGCGGTACGAGGGCAGCACGGAGGCCCGGACGTCGCGCTTCCTGAGACTCCCCTCCTTCCCCCCCAGAGCTTGTCCTGAGCAAGGTCGAAGGGTTGGGGGGGACCGAGGGGGGGCTGGGGGGCTGGAGGGGGTGAGGTTCGGCGGCGCGGCGCTGCGCAATCTCTTGCGGCAACCCACGCGCACCGTGCTCACCGCGATTGGCATTGGCATCGCTATCATGGCCATGGTCAGCCTGGGCGCTCTGGCCGATGGCCTTGTGGCAGAGATAACGTCCGTCGCTGGCGGTGGCGTCCAGTTAGTCGGCATACAGGCAGATGCTTCGATAGACCTGAGCACGATTGACGTAGGAGTCGTGAGGCACATCGCGGCCATCCCTGGCGTGCAGCACGCCGAGGGCTTTCTGACCGGCTACGCGACTATCGGTGACGCACCCTTCTTTGTCGTCTTCGGCTACCAGCCCCATGGGCAGGGCATCCGTGACTTTCGCATCGTGGAGGGGGAGCCCCTGACTGCTAACCGGCAGATCATCATCGGTCGCGTGGCGGCGGACAACTTGAGCAAGAAAGTGGGCCAGACACTGCGTATCCTCGACGTTCCCTTTCGCATCGTCGGCGTCTACGAGACGGAGGTGCCTTTCGAGGAGGGGGGTGGGGTCGTCAGCCTGCACGACGCCCAGGCTCTCTTCGGGCAGCCGCACAAAGTCAGTTTCCTGGGCATTTGGCTAGATGATCCGAACCAGGCTGAACCGGTGCGCCGCCAGATCGAAGCGCGTTTTCCTGAGGTTGCCGTGTCACAGGCGAGCGACTTCTCCGAGAACGTGGTAGATCTCCAACTCATGCGCTCCAGCACCTGGGCCATTGCCTTCCTGGCCCTGTTGGTGGGCGGGGCCGGGATGATGAACACCATGGTGATGAGCGTCTTCGAGCGCACGCGGGAGATCGGCGTGTTGCGGGCGTTGGGTTGGCGCAAAGGGCGGGTGCTATGGATGATCTTGCGCGAATCGCTGGCCCTGAGTTTGCTCGGCAGCGTGGCGGGCGTAATGGCCGGTGTCGTAGCCGGTGAACTGCTCAGCGCCACCTCCTTTATGACCGGCTTCGTGCAGGCCCGTTTCAGCCCTGGCCTCTTCGCCCAGGCGCTGTTCACCGCTCTCGTGCTAGGTGCCGTCGGCGGGGCCTATCCGGCCTGGCGGGCATCACGTATGCGGCCCGTGGAGGCGCTGCGGTACGAATGACCAATGACCAATGACCAATGAACAATCCCAAGAGGAGCAATCTGATGGATAATGAAATCATCGTTGAGACACGCGACCTGGTGAAGGTCTACGGCGACGGCGCGGAGGTGCGGGCGCTGGATGGGGTGGACATGTGCGTGGCGCGGGGAGAGTTCGTTTCTGTGATGGGCCCCTCCGGCTCCGGCAAGTCCACCTTGCTTAACATGATTGGCGCCCTCGACCGTCCCACCAGCGGGCAGGCTCTGGTGAACGGGGAGGACTTGGCGACTGTGCGTAACCTGGATACCTTCCGCGCTCGCACCGTCGGGTTCATCTTCCAGTTGCACAATCTGATCCCCACATTGACCTCCCGCGAGAATGTCGAGGTGCCGATGATGGGGCAGCCCATGGGAAAAGGCCATGGGAAGCGGCGGCGGGCCGAGGAATTGCTGGCGCTGGTTGGGCTGGCGGACCGGATGGGCCACCTGCCTAATCAACTCTCCGGCGGCGAGCGGCAGCGGGTCGCCATCGCCCGTTCGCTGGCGAACGAGCCTGCATTGGTCTTGGCCGACGAGCCCACCGGGGACCTGGACTCCCATAGCGGCGCGGAGGTGATCGGGCTGATGCACCATCTCAACCACGAGTTGGGCACTACCTTCATCGTCGTCACCCACGATCCGGCGGTGGCCCGCCAGACCGAGCGGGTGCTGGTGATGCGCGACGGCCGCATCGTGCACGAACACCAGGTGGGCAGCCCCTTCGAGGAGGACCTGGCCACGTTCCGGCGCTCAGATCTGGGGCAGGCGATCCTGGTGGGGGACGAGGCGGCGCTGGCCTGGCTTGGCCCCGACGAGCGAACCGCACTGCGGCGGCTGCTGGGTGCTGCGGTGTGACGGTAGCGGCCTGCGGTTGTGCAAGCGGCACTAAGGGGTTATAATCGGTTACGATGACTTCAGCGCCGGAATGACGAACCCTCTCCGGCACCTACCGGCCAGGAATCGGGGGGAGAAATGCCTCAAACTAAACGCAAAGTCAGCATCGTTACCGATAGCACCTCGTCTATGACGCAGACCATGGGGCAGGAATACGGCGTCCGCGTGATACCTGTCTACATCACCTGCGGAACCAAAACATATCTCGATGGAGTTGATCTCGACTCCGAATTGTTCTATCGCCTGCTGCGCGACAGCAAACAACTGCCCACCACGTCCCAGCCGACGGCTGGGGATTTTGTGGAGGTGTATTCCGCGCTCTCCGAGCAGGCCGAGGCCATCGTTTCCATCCACTTGTCGCACAAGATGAGTGCGACGCTTGATTCGGCCCTGGCTGCCAGGAAGCAACTGCCGGACGTGCCGATCCACGTGATCGATTCCCGCTCGACATCGATGGCTCTGGGTCTGATGGCCATCGCGGCCGCTCGCACTGCGGCCGCCGGGCAGGACGCGGCCCAGGTCGTGCGGCTGGTCGAGGGACTGATCCCGAAGATGAACATCATCTTCACGGTGGAGACGCTGGAATACATGCACAAGGGCGGGCGCATCGGCGGGGCCACGGCACTCCTGGGCCTCGCGCTGAGCATCAAACCGGTCCTGTACGTGAGGGATGGTCAGGTTGAGCCGCTGGAGAAGCCGCGTACCAGGAAGCGGGCCGTAGGGCGCGTGCTGGACCTGATGGCCGAACGGGTGGGGTCGTCCGAGGCCGTGCACACGGCGGTGCTGCACTGCGATGTGCCCGGCGAGGCGCAGGTCCTGGCCGAGCAGGTGGCGGCGCGATTCCCCTGCGTGGAACTGCTCACGGCCGAGGCCGGCCCGATCATCGGCACCCACGCCGGTCCGGGGACGCTCGGAGTGGCGTTCTACGCCGAATGATGTCTCGGCTGGGTAGGATGGCAGATCGAGGGGGCCGGTCGCCGTCTACCCGGACGAGGCGTTGGCGGCGTTGGCAGCGCAGTGGGATTGGCCAATTCGTGGTCAGTCTGAGCGAAGCTAAAGAAGATTTGAGTGTACCCCATGGATTTCAATCGCAAAGAATCTGATGTGGTAGAAGAGATAAAATATCTTCGAGATAGCATCCCTGGCCTGTGTTTCCACGGCTCTCATCAGGCCGTAAGTACAGGCAATCTCATCCCTGGTTGTGAGATGTGCACGCGCAAGGCGTATATGTCCTTTCAGCTTGGCTTTCGTTGCAACGCCAAGTGCCCATTCTGTTTCCTCGATACCTATGATGCAGACACACCCGACGAGGATGAAAAGTACGTCCGGCAGACCTATCTTAAAGAGTTTCACCGTCGCAAGAACGAACTGGAAGGCGTCGCCCTGACCGGAGGCGAACCCCTGTTGTACCTCCCCGAACTGGAAGCCTGCGTCACTGAGATGCGAGAAGCGAAACCCGGGTTGTACTTCTGGGTATACACCAATGGCATCCTTGCCGATGACGAACACCTGGGTGTTCTCCGGGGTCTTGGCGTCAAAGAAACTCGGTTCAACCTCGCGGCGACGAACTACGACGAGAAAACGCTGGGGAACCTTGAGCGAGCGAGAGGGATGTTCGAGCACGTTGCTGTAGAAGTACCGTCGTACCCGAAGCAGAAAGATAGATTCATGAGGCGCCTTGGAGAGCTGGACCGTATAGGGATAGACCAGTTGAATCTGCAAGAACTGTTAGTGACAGACGCCAATGTGCATCGTCTTGAGGGAGAAGGATATCAGTCGGGGTTTCTATTTCTCAAGAAGTTTTTCCTCTACGGAAGCAGAAGGATGACATACGAGGTGATGCGGCACTGTGTTGAGGAGGAGTATTCATTTACCGTCAACGATTGTTCGGCCAGGGAATTCGGCAGAGGTCAATAACCTTGACACGTTAGACGCCCCCCGCATGAGCGTTCAGGTAGAGCTGGGGCTGGTCTCCTGACCGTGCCCCGAGAATCTATTTGAGGTGGCTTTCTCGCCCTGACACTTGTTCGCCCCCATTTGGAGGCCTTCGGTCAGCCCTGCGACGGGGTCAGGAGACCCTCGCCGAGCAGCAGATGAATGCTTACCCCCCGCAACCCACGGCGGGGATTTTTGCTTGGTTTCGGCCCCTCCTTCCTTTGCCCCCTGGCCCAGTCGGGGACTGGCCAGGGCGTTTTTCGGATGGGCTTCAAAGGGGGGCTGCCGTTTGGCGCGCGCGGCGGAATTGAGTATAATTCGGGGGCAATCCTACAGTGAATGTTAATGAGACGGCTGGCTCTTATTGCAGGTGTGGTTATTCCCATTGTGATCATCGGGTTGCTCCTCAGCGACGATGGCGGGATTATGGCAGGCATTGGTGCGGTGAGAGATGCGCCTTCTCCATTCTCCTCCTTGGTCAGAGCGACAGAGCCGTTGACCTTGACCTACTGGATCTATCTGCCCTTCGCGTGTAGAAACTTTCCACCGGTTATCCAGGTACCAGAGGATAAATACTTGCTGGTTGAGTACTGGGCGCATAGCGTGCTGGGTGTGAATTGTGAGGGCCTCTGTATTGATTTTCCCACCTACCATTTTGATCCGCAAAGCGACGAACTTGCCATTTACACCACTCTTCCACCAGAACCCGCTCTGGTGCTGGACAACGACGACATTGGCTACATCGGCAGTGGCACGAGCCTGGGCGGTGTTGGTTGTGGTGCCAACAGCGACTTGACTAAAATCCAGCGGTGCCCGTTGTCCAAAGATGGCATAACGTTGCGTTACGTGGACGAGACAGGGACCATAACCCTGGAACGCAAGAGCGAGGTGATCGTCCTGGGGGCGGATGAAGTCTGGGTGAGCGATGAGGAGATCGAGATCTGGGACTGGCTTGGTGCGGAATGTGCCGTGACCAGCACTTGCTACATTACCAATTACGCCTTTCAAGATCGGGATAAGATCATTTTCACCCAGCCTTGATGTAGTGTGTGGCGGGGATTACGGGCCGGCCGCGAAGCGGCAGATTGACGCGCTGGTTGGTGTGCACTTCAGTGCGCTTTTTGAGGCGCTTAAGCGCCCACTGCGAATCTGACCAATGCTAGCAACAGGTACCAGGCTATGACGGTGGCGTGGGAGTTGGCCTTGGCCGAGGGGTAGCCGTGGGCGCCGGCTCCACTGTCGGAGTCTTCAATGGGCTTGGCGCTGGGGTGGGCATCGGTGGATAGGGTGGCTCGTCCACCAGCCCCAGCAATCCCACCAGGTCGCTGGTGGGCACCAGGTATACTAGCGGGTCGCCCTCTTTCTGCACGTAACGGGCGGTATGGCGCGGGTTCTCCGCCCCGACCGCCAGGTTGATCGGCGTCCCGTCGCTGAGCACCAGCGTCACCTGCACCTCTGGCTCCTGCAGCCCGAAGGCGATCAGGTCGCTCACGTCGGCCATAGCGCGGGAGAACTTCATATCGGCCACCCGGCTCGCCAACCCATCAAGCCGGCCCGCGTCGGCCTCGCCCTCCTCCGGCGCGGTCATACGCCATTCCCCATCGTTGCGCTCGACCGCCGTCGTCTGCTCGCCTTTGGTCACCGCGATCTCCATCACGTCGCCGCCCCCGAACTCCCAGAGCGGGGCTGGCGTAGGTAAGGCCCCCTCCTCCGGCGGCGGTTCCCGCTTCGCCTCCACCAGGAAAATGTAGGCCGCCAGCGCAGCACAAACGCCGAGCAGTACTGCCGTCGTGGTCCACCGTTTGCGCTCTTTCACCCTCTCACCACCTCCACCCCCATTTGTCATTGACCCTTGCGAAGGTTACGAATAACCTGGCAGCGGGGCAATTCCCGACCGACGAAGACGCTTCTAGCCTGAAAGTTGCCACCCAACCTTCGCAAGGGTTAGTCCTTTACCGCCTGCGCCACCACACGACGACGCCCATAGCCAGAAGCGCGAGCGGGACGAAGATGACGCTGACGAAGAAGATCGCGTTCGCCTGCACCTGGCTGAGGAACACGTAGCGTGGCTGCGTGGTCTTGGGGCCGATGGCGATCAGGCTTTCCTCCTCTGCCAACCAGTTGACTGCGTTGAGGAAGAGTATGCCATTTCCCAGACCACTGACGTACTCGTTAGAGGCAAAGTCCGAATCGCCGATCAGCACCAGGCGCGTCTTCAGGTCGGGGCTGCCGGAGCCGAGCATGGGTGGCGCCTCGACGGTCGCTATCAGCGTGAGAGGCCCAGGTATGTCCACCCCTTCGTCGAACTGTACTTCGGTGGACTCTGTGTCCTGCTCAGCCCAACTCTGTGGCGTGGTCTCCGCCAGAGGGCTGAATACGATGCTTCCGGTGGGGTCTTCCCCCGTCCGCTCCACTGGGCGGGCCAACGGGAAGAAGGTCATCAGCCCACCCATGTCTTTGGTAATCTGGCTGAAGCGGTAGTTGCTGACGACCGGGGCAGCCACGCCGCCCAGGAGCGAACCGGCTGGGTCTATCGCCACC
>DAOUEC010000178.1:0-11117 GCA_034430655.1 Anaerolineae bacterium | reverse complement strand
CTTTCCTCACTCCGACCGGTGCCGGTGGGCGAAAAACACAGGGACGGCGGGCTTGCCTTGCAGCGCTTGTCTGATCTTACATAAAGCGCCCAAGCAGGGATTCCTTGGCGGCGTCAAGACTCCTTAACCTGTTCGACTGTCTGAGCCTGAAACCAAGCTCCTCGGCCAATGGCTGGAGCAATTGAAAAAGCAACTCTGAGCGCACTGTGACTTCTCCTGGAACGATACCGAATCTCGCAAATTGGCGCACGATATTCAGTGGAATCAGGCCCCACATGGCTTCCAGAGATGGATCGGGGGATAGCAATTCAGTGCCAAGAATGAAGCCGCTCCGAGATTCTACCGTCAGCAGCATATAGGGAAAAACGGGCCGGGCACCTTTTTCTTCCCGGACGGGATTCGGGAACATGAAGAAATCGGCTTCGATTTTGCGCTTGCCCTTTGGGAGCCGTTTGAGGCTTTCGAGCAATCGAACATCCATGGCAATTGGGATGGGCGGAGGCTCCGGCGGTGGCACGTCCATGATGCGGTCTTCCCAAAAGAGAGCGCTATCTTTCTGACGCGAAACACGTACCAGGTAACTCTCGCCAGCAACGGGCTTCAGCAATGAGAGGTCCTCTCTGAACCTTGGGGTCACATCCAGCACCTGCTCCAGCACAACCGTCAGGAAACGGGCCTCTTCTGCTTCCAGGAACCAGGGCAAAAAGCCAGGACGATAGCTGCGGAACATCGGCCAGGCTTGCCGTCCTCTGAACTTGAGCCCCAGCCGCTTGATGATTTCACGGTCTTTACCCCGCAGCACGTTGCGATCTTCAAAAGAGGCTTGCAGTTGGGGGATTTCGATCAGGCGTTCAGCAGGTGTAGAGGGCCCTGCCCCTTCAAAATCCCAGAAATCATAAAGTCCCTTCGCACCGAGGTAAACGGCTATGGAATAATGCTCGCCCAGCAAGCCCATCACGCTGACGAATCCAGGTTCGCCCGTTTCCGGATTTTGCACACCAAAAACGTCTGTCTCTGTCATCCATTCCCATGGCGCGATCTCTTTCACGCTGATTGCCGCTGCGTAGAGCCTGCGCCACTCTTCAAGGGTGGGTAGGTTTTCGGCCATGATGCACTCCTTTCATCCTACAAAGAACCGAGAGCCGGTCATCCGCTCACCATCTATCCTCGTTAGTGAGCTACTGAGAAAGACAAGCCGCGCATCATCTTTCCGCCCACACGCGCGCGTTCACGAACCGCACCGCCACGCCCCCATCTCCGAAATCGCGCACCCACAATCCCACGTCCCCCACCAGCCAGGTGCCGTCCTCGACGGTGGTGGCGTATTCGTCGTTGACGTAGAAGCGGCAGGTCGCGCCCGCGCAGGACACGCGCAGCCGGTTGGCCTTTTGGCCCCGATGGACGTGGGGGAACTGCTGCCAGTCCACCAGCGGGGTCTCCTCGTCCCCCGTCACCCGCAGGATCGCGTAGTAGCCGTCGCTGCCGACGGCGAAGGCGTAGTAGTGGGCGGAATCTTGGGCGCGGCAGGTCAGGCCACAGCCGTTGAAGTCGGGGCCTGAGAGCGGGACGGCCTCTACCTCCAAAATGAAATCGCCGCTGGAATAGCCCAGCAGCGACGTCGCGGTTTCGTTTGGAGGGGCTTTCAGGTTCAGAGACAGGCCAGTCGCCTCCCAGTCGGGCGGGCGGGTGGGGCGCGGGCTGTTCCAGCCCAGGGCCAGCGCGGCGATCAGCGCCAGCGCGCCCGCCAGCACCAGCGTTATCAACCCCAGCGTGTCTCTCCACAGCCGTTTATCATTGCTCATTTGTCACTTCATCACCCGTCCCACCAGCGACTTGAGCCGCCAGTACCGCTTGGTCATAATCACTGTCTTGGTCGCCTCCCGCGCCACTCGCTCCGGGATGGAGCCGAAGAGCCGCTGCTCGAACAGCCGCTCACCGGTCGCGCCAACCATCAGCAGGTTGCAGGTCTCGGCCTCCTGCAGGATGCCCGCCACCACGTCCGGCGCGCCCACGACCTTCTGGGCCAGTGGGTAATCGTAATGGTTGGCAACGTCGGACAGCAGCCGCTCGGCGCGGGCCAGCGCTACCTCGTCGGCATCCTCCGGCACGACGTGTAGCAGGGTGATGGTCGCATCCTCACCGCTTTCGGCCTGGAACTGGCGAGCCTGAGAGATAGCCAGTCCGATGGCTACCTCGGCGTGGGGGCCGCCAGCAGTGGCGACCAGGATGCAGCGGGGTGGCTCCCGCTTGCGGAAACGGATCACCGCCAGGTCGCAGGGCGGGTTCTTTGCTATCAGGTCAATCACGCTGCCAAAAGCGGCATCCGGCGTTTGGGTGTAGCCAGGCCAACTCAGGATCATCAGGTCGGTTCCTCGTTCGCGGGCCGTCTCCAGGATCGCGCTGGCGGGGGTGCGTCCCAGCCGGATCATCGTGCGCACTGGCACGTCCAGTTTGCTGGCCTCCTCGATTACCGTCTCCAGGATGGGCTTGCCCTGGCGCAGGAAATAGCGTCCATCAGTTATGTCAAGTTGAGGAGGAACGCGCACGACGTGAAGCGCGAAGAGTTCGCCACTCCGGTCCTTCGCCACCGTCGAGCCGAGAGCCGCTAACAGCCGCGCCTGGTGTACGTCGGCGACGGGGATGAGGACGGAGTATTCGGTCACGGCGACGATCTCCTCGTGGATGATGCGTGCCGGTTCCGGCATCGCCTCGGCGCGGGCAGCGTGAGCCACGTAGAACAGTATCCCCACCCCGATCCAGATCAGCGTCGTGTACCAGGCGATGGGGCTGAGGTTGAACAGGTAGACCGAGAGGAACAACTGGGACGCGATCCCCAGGAGGGGGAACAAGGGCAGCAACGGCACCTTGAAGGGACGTTCCAGGTCAGGTCGGCGACGGCGGAGGGTAATGACGGATACGTTGACCATCATGAAGAGCAGCATGAACATGATGTCGGCCGAACTGGCCACGTCCTGGATCGGCAACAGCACCGCCATCAGGATGACCAGCACGCCGGAGAAGAGGATCGCCCAATGAGGGGTGTGACGGATTGGGTGGATGTGTCCGAAGAAATCCGGCAGGTCACGGTTGCGCCCCATGGCGAAGCAGACCCGCGACGATGAGTAGACAGTCGCATTGAGGGCCGAGAGGGTGGACATCAACCCGCCGATGAGCAACACGAGTGAACCGTAGGGCATCAACTGATCCGACGCCTCCACTACCGCCTGTTCTGCGTACCGGCTCAGGAATTGCCAGGAAGGAGAGCCGTCCGGAGTCTGGATCCCGCCCAGGAGCACGAAGGCGAGGACGACGTAGATGACGACCACGATGCCGACGGCCGCAAAGATAGCGCGAGGGATGTTGCGCTTGGGGTTCACCACCTCCTCGCCGGACTGGGCGATAACCTCGTATCCCTGGAAAGCGATGGTGGTCAACCCCATCGCCATAAACATGCCGCCCATGCCATTGGGGAAAAAGGGGTTGAATTCGGAGGCCCAATCAGGGTGATTCAGCAGCGCCTTTAGTCCGAAGAGAGCCAGAACACCCAGGATGATGATCTTGGCCATGGTGACGACGTTGCCCACCTTGCCCGTCTCTGAGGCACCCCGATAGTTGACATACGTGAAAAGCGCCGCAGCCAGGACAGCCAAAATGACTACCAGGGTGGATTCGGGCAGGCCGAACAGTGAGACGCTCGCCATATCCAAGAGACGGGCGGCGAACGCACCGAAGCCGAGTGAGTACATGCTGCAAGCCACGGCGTGTGCAAACCAGGACATCCACCCGCTGAGGAAGCCAAAGTAAGGGGAGATGCCTTCTCGAACCCAGAGATAGCCACCGCCGGCCTCGGGAAAGGCAGCTCCCAGCTCGGCGTAACTGGCAGCCGTGAACAGGGTAATCAGTCCATTGAGGAGGAAGGCCAGCAGCAGGGCCGGCCCGGCGTGGCCCGCTGCGCTGCCGGTCAGCACGAAGATGCCCGCGCCGATCATCGCGCCGACGCCGATCATCGTGACGTCGAACAGGCCCAGGTCGCGGGTGAGGGTTATCTTGACAGCGGATCTATTGTTGGCTGTGGAGTTATTCATGTGGTCGCTTACCGTGCATAAATTGCAGGTTGCGGGTTGCAGGTTGCAGATTGCAGATTGCAGATTGCAGATTATGGCTCACGCGGTGGGCGATACCGTTTTTGCTGGTTGAGAGCGACGACGATGAGAGCGGTGATCTGGCTTAACAAGTCATAGAGCGATGCTTTATCACTTCTGGAGCCAGGAGTTTGCGTCCTCGATAGTACCAACCCCGCGTCTCTCGCGTAGAACCGAGGGAATAGCGCAGGAACAAGGCGAAAGGCTTGCCGAATCCCCGGCCATAGCCTTCCTCGATATTCGCACCAATGGAGCCGGCACTTCTAATCAGTTGGTCGGTAATGGCTTTCCCCCGCCGGTCTTCCATCATCTGCGCGCAATCCTCCCATGCCAGGTCGTGCAGAAACAGCGCCAGGCGGTACGCCTCCATCTGCCAAAGGGGGTCATTCCGAATCTCATCCGGCACCTGTTCCTGCCACTCCTCGTAAGTCATCGCTCCCTCCTCGAATTTGCAATTTGCAATCTCGAATTTGCAATCTCGAATTTGCAATCTCGAATTTGCAATCTAAAACTCCGTCGCTCCCGTGAAGCGGAAGGCGGCCAGTTTGAGGGCGGGCGCGCTGAGGATACCTGGGTCGGACCAGACGCGGCGTGCCTTTCGCCCCACCGCCTCCGTCCCTGCCAGCGCCTCGACGTAACTCTGGGTGAAGCGCAGGTTGTGCACCGGCGTCGTCAGTTCGCCGTGTTCGATGAGGAATGTGCCGTCGCGGGTCATCCCGGTCATCACCGCCTCGCGGGGGTGGACAGTGCGCGTGTAGTGGAAGCGGGTCACGTACAGGCCCCGTTCCGTCCCCGCGATCATTTCCTCCAGTTGGCTCTCCCCCGTGCTCATAAGGGCGTGCAGCGGGATAGGGCCAAGCCGGGCGGCATTGAGCCCGGGGGTGAACGGGTTAGCGGCTGGCAGCGCGTGGCCTGTGGAAACCTTCCCCTCCCTGGCCGCCCGCGTCCGGTCGTAGACCGCGTCCCCGACCACTCCGTTGCGCACGATCTCCACCCGTTGGCGGGGCAATCCCTCAAAGTCGAATGGCAGGGGCCAGCCGGCCGGGTCACAGCCGTCGTCCCATAAGGAGATGAGCGGCGACATCAGGCGCTCCCCCTGCCGCCCGCTCATCCAACTTCTTCCTTCCTGTACTGCGTTTGCGCCGGCAGCAAAGGCCAGTGTCGCGAGCAGGTCGTGGGTGGCGTAGGGTTCCAGCACGACCGGGTAGATGCCTGGCTCCAGGGGTTGCGGGTTGCGGCTGCGCAGTGCTTTAGCGATGGCTTCCTCGCCCAGTGCGACGACGTTCACCTCCGCCACTTTCCACGACGCACCGGCAGCGAAGCCTGAGCTATCCCCGGTCATCACCACCGTCGTCAGGTCGGCCTCCGTGGTGGGCTGGTAGGCGAAGAGGCCGTGGCTGTTGGCGACGGCCCACTCGTGGACGGCGGTGCGGAAGGCTCCGGCGGCGATGCAGCCCATCTCCCCCGCCCGCTGGCAGACCGCGCGCACGGTTTGCGCCCGCTCGGCGGGGCTGCACCCGGCGGTGGCCTCGTCGAAGCCGGTGACCTCCGGCACGCTGACGGGGTCCGGCAGGCCGGGGAAGTCGGGGTCCTCGGGCCGGAGTTTGGCGACGGCGATGGCGGCCTCGACCGTCCGCTCCAGCCCAGCGTCGGTCAGGTCGTTGGTCGCTGCCACGCCCACGCGCCGCCCCAGCGCAGCGCGAACCACCAGGTAATGGTTGGTCTCCGCCACGTGCTGGTGGATACCGTTGTTAGCGAAGCGGGTCAGTTGCTCCTCCAATCCCAGCAATACCACCTCGGTCTCGTCGGCTGAGGAGAGCGAAAGCGCCCGCTTGAGTAGAATTTCGGTCTGTCTACATCCGATCATATCTCACCTCCCTCGACCGCATCACCGCATTGTTCATTGGTTCATTGTTCATTGACCCTGCCAATCCAGTACGGCGTGGCGCTGCACGACGGTGAGAGGCCCGCCGCCCTCGGATTCCAGCCCGAAGGCCCCCAGGTCCCACCAGCGCACCCGGCCAGCCAGCGTCTCGCCAGTGCGCAGTTCGAAGCGGGCGGTCGTCTCCGCTTCCATCGCCTGTTGCAGGTAAGCGCTGATCGCTTTGCGATACCGTTCCCGGTGATATTGCAGCGTTCCAAGCGGGACGTCGTAGTAGGCAGCAATCTTCGCCAGTACCTCGTCGTCCTCGCCCACGCAGCGGTAGCGCTGTTCCATGTAGCGCAGCGTGCCGGGCTTGAGGCCGATTTCGTCCTCTATTTCCATCAAGTTGCCGCCGCCGTGGAACGCGCGCAGATAGCGCAGTTCGTCGCCCAGGCTCATGCTGCACCTCCAGCCGCATCTCCGGCCTTGCGATAGTAGGCGAGGGCGAGTTTGTTGAGCGTGATCTCGTTCCCGCCGGGCTCGCGGATGGTGATCTGGTAGGGGCTGAAGCCGACCACCACCCCCTCGAAGGTCTGGCCGTCGAAGAGGGTGAAGTGCAGTGGTATGCCGGCCTCCTGCTGTTCCTGCAAGTAGGCCAGTTCGAAGCCATCCACCCCCTCTGGCAGGTAGGCTCGTTTGCGGTCAATGGCTCGCTTGGGCGGCTGTTCCTCGGCCATGCGACGCATGAAACGGCCGTTCCAGTAGCGGGCTTCCTTCTGCGTCAGTTCCTCCAGCGGCTTGCCGATTTCCGCCTCCAGCGCGGCCCGGTCTACGTCGAAGCGGGCCGCCAGCGCCAGCAGATGCACGATCTGCGTATTCCGCGCTGGCGGAGACCTGGGCGGGGGCTTCTTTTCCTTCGGCGGCTCCTTCTTTGGTCGGGGTGGTTTGGCAGGTCGCTCCTTGCGGGGCGGCGGGGACGAGCGGGGGTTGATGTCCCATTCGTCAACGTAGAGCATTTTGGCCAGCCGGCGCAGGTCACCAGGGTGAATCTCTTGTTCCCCCTTTTCGTATTGGATGAGCGTGGCGATGGAAATGCCGGACCGTGAGGCCAGTTGATTTACGCTCATCCCCTTTCGGTCGCGGATCGTTCGCAAGTCTTCAGGCATTTTCTCTCCCTCCAATGTTACTGCTCAGGTTGGTCCGCTTTTTGAGCCGCACCACCGTAAACAGGCAGTGCTGGGTATCCAGCTCGACCTAGCACCGGCTCTTCCAGGCCGGTGCGGCTTTGGTCAGCAGTCAGCAATTTGGTCATTGGTCATTTGTCATTGGTCATTCACTTCATCACCCCTACCTGGATATTGCGGAACCTGGCCGGTGCCGCCCCGTGGCCAGTGTGGGCGATCTGGCTGGGCTGCCCCTTGCCGCAGTTAGGCGTGCCCCACACCTCCCAATGGTCCCGGTTGCAGACCGCGTCGCACGAGCCCCAGAACTGCGGCGTCATCCCGGTGTAGGTGCAGTTCTTCAACATCCGGCCCAGTTTGCCCCTCTTGATCTCGTAGCCGATTTCGGTGCCGAACTGGAAGTTGAGCCGCTTGTCGTCAATGGACCAACTGCGGTTCATCTCCATGTAGATGCCATCGCCGGTATCGGCGATCAGGTCGTCGAAGGTCCACTCGCCCGGCTCGATGGAGACGTTGGTCATGCGTATGAGGGGGATGCGATTCCAGCCGGAGGCGCGCATCGCGCCACCGGAGCGGGCCTGTGTTGTGTCCCAGCCCTTGAGCCGCGCCAGTTGCACCGCTGTCTCCCGCGAGGTCAGGTAGCCGACGAACAGCCCATCCCGCACCAGTTCCACCCGCCGGGCCAGCACGCCCTCGTCGTCCCAGCCGAAGGTGCCCAGGCCCCCCGGCAGCGTGGCGTCGGCGGTGAGGTTGACGACCGGGGAGCCATAATGGAGCGTGCCGAGTTTGTCGGGCGTGAGGAAACTGGTGCCGGCGTAGGCTGCCTCGGTGCCGAAGACGCGGTCCAGTTCGGTGGGGTGGCCGCACGATTCGTGGACCTGCAGCGCCAACTGGGTGGGGCCAAGGATGAGCGTGGTCACGGTGCCGGGGCAGGGGGCGGCAGTCAAGAGCGCCACCGCCTCGCTGGCGACCCGTTCGGCGTGGCCGGGGAAATCCACCTTCTGGATGTACTCCCAGCCGGCCGTGCGCTGGTCGCGCCCGAAGGAGTTGGGATAGGAGCGCTGCTGCACCTCCCCGTCCCCCACGGCCAGCGTGACGATGCCCCCGCCGGTCTCAATAATCTCCTGCTCGGTGAACGCGCCCTCGGTGTTGGCGAACATCTTGCGTCCCCGCAGGCAGACCAGCGTGCCCCGTGTCACCTTGACCCCCGCCACGCGACGCATAGCGCGGTCGGCCTCCAGCAGCAGCGCGATCTTCTCCTCGACCGGCACGCTGAAGGGGTCAATCTGGACCGGTGTGCGGTAGGCGCCGGTACTGGTCACCGGCGGGCCGATGTCCACCGGCCCCCGCCGGGTGAGCGCGCTGGCGCGAGCGATCTCTACCGCCAGCGCTGCCATCCGCTCTACCTCCTCCTTGCTGAGGACGGCGCTGGAGGCGAAGCCCCAGGCTCCCTCGGCGATGACGCGCACGCCGAAGCCGTGATCCTCCGTCTCACTCAACGCTTCGACCGCGCCGTTCTTGACGCCGATGGTCTGCTCGCGGTGCTCGATGATGCGCACGTCAGCGTAAGTCGCGCCGCGCGTGCGCGCTGTGTCTAGCGCCAGGCCGGTCAACTTTCTCAAGGTGCACCTCCGGTGTGGTCTGAGTGGTGGGGCTTGCCCACAGTGAAGCCGATTATGCCACCAAGAGGCCAATTTGTCCAGTCACTTCCTGTGATCCCCCATCGTGGCCTGACCCCTGAACTGGGGTCTTGGATGCGGCGCTTCGCTGTGCGTGGTCATCTCAGCTATGTGCGCCTCGGCATGGAAATCTTGCGCACCGGCGACTTGGCCAATCTGGTGCGCCGGGCCATCCGTTGGCTGGCCATTTACCTTTGGGCAGGCGTCCCATGTGGCGGCCCTGGCAAATCCGTTACCGCCTCAACCACTGGTGGCCCCTCCCTACCTGAAAGCAGGGTACTGCAAGCGTACACCCCCATTGACTTTTCATACACCCGGTGTTATCATAGCCACAGTTGGGGAAACAGGCCTACGTACCGGATTACAGAGCTGGTGACAAAATGCACATTCTTATCCTCGCGTCAGCCTCCAGCGTTGCGGAGGAGATGCAGGTTACACTGGGTGACGTGGCGGACCGTTACACTGTTGTTGCTGCCTGGTCAGACGCCATCTCTTCCCTCGAACACGACCGTCCCGATCTGATCCTCATCGAGCGGGGTGCCCTGACTCGAATGGAACTCGCCATCCTGTCCGACCTGGCGAAACCTGGTCGCTGGCCCCCCTTGCTCCTCGTGGATGCGCCAGCCGCAGATGCCAGGGATGGGGTCATGGTGACCCGGCGTTTCGTCCAATCAGTGCCCCAGTACTATCGAATCGGAGAACTACGCATTGATACACGCAGGAAGCGAGCGGGGCTTGGTGGGCGCTGGGTTGCTCTGCCTCCGATCCAGTATCGCCTGCTGTTGGCGCTGGCTGAACGCGCCGGTGAAGTCATCGCCTGCCAGCAACTGCTACGATTGGTCTGGGGGTACGATGCCGGAGAGATCGAAGCCCGTGAGTTGGTCAAGGTGCACATTCGTCAAATCCGCCGACGGCTGGGACTGGACCCGGAGGAACATCCCTATATCCGCTCCGTGCGTGGCTTCGGCTATGTGCTCGCCCCGCCCGACGAGGATTGAGCAGTGCGGGAGCAGCCGCACCTTTTCCTGGCGGACTGGTTTTTTGATGGTGAGACTCTGGTTGAAATCAGGCTGCAGAAATCTCACTTCCTGGCAGAACCTGTGCTTGACTGCCAGGTGCGCTTATGGGAGGACGACGAAACCTTGTCATCAGGGCCGACAAACGGGGTGGAATGCCCCCCCCGAATTTTGCGCAAAATTCAGGTCCGACTCAAACAAAAAGACCGCTTGTGGGGCAGTCTTCGCTACATCAGATGACCGAGTTGCCTGCGACCAATGACACAGTTCCTGCCGATTGTGGCTCGCTGGGCTGCAGAATGTGGCGGGAGAATCTGCGCGTAGCCTTGCCCGTTCAGTCGAACGCTCGCAGATAAGCCACCGCGTTTTCGCCGAGAGTATCCAACAGATATCCCCCCTCCTGCACGATGACAGTGGGCAGGTTCAGCCCGGCAATACGCCGGCCGATTTCGCGCAGTCCCTCGGTGGTCACGCGGAACCCGCCAACGGGATCACCTGCCACGATGTCGAATCCAGCCGACACGACGAGATACCCGGGTGCAAACTCGCGGATGACGGCGAGGGCAGCATCCAGGGTGATGAGATAGCGTGCATCGTCCGTTCCCTGCGGGAGGGGCCAGTTTCGGTTGTAACCCACACCTGCTCCCTCGCCGCACTCGTCGGCCTCGCCCCAGTAGTAGGGGTAATCATCGTCCGGGTGGGCGTGCAGGGAGCAGAACAACACTGAGGGGTCGGAATAGAATATCGCTTGCGTCCCATTCCCGTGGTGGTAGTCAATATCCAGGATGGCGACCCTGCCGCTTGGCTGGAGATGGCGCGCTGCGATGGCTGCGTTGTTGAGATAGCAAAAGCCGCCATACAGGTCGGCAGCGGCGTGATGGCCAGGTGGACGACACAAAGCGTAGACTGCTTGCTCACCAGTGCGGACGAGGTCTGCCGCAGAGAGCGCGCACTGGGCACTCCAATAGGCCGCCTCCCAGGTTCCCTCCAAAATGGGAGTGCCCCAACTGAAGGCATAGTAACCCAGGAGCCCGAGAAAGCTCTTGGGTTTTCGTCTGGTGTCCCGGGTGGCAAAGGTCCACGCAAAGACCGGTCCGTTCTCCCGGTAGTAGGCTGCATGCTCGGCGTAGACAGTGCGCAGAAAATCCACGAAGCCCCCATCGTGGACAGCGAGAATCGGTTCGATTCCGTGGTCGGTAGGAGCCGTCACCGGCCCAAGCCGCGCAGCCTGTACC